>WFMT01000272.1 GCA_015488975.1 Campylobacteraceae bacterium
CAGGGAAATGTATTTTTTCCAGCTCACAAATTTAGACACGAACAAGAGATAGATGGAACAGATCTTAACACAATATGTGCCAACATGAGTGAAAAAATACACAAAGTAACAGGTAGAAATTATGGCATACACAGAGGCAAACCACCTGCCAAACTTATAAGTGGAAGTGGTAGAGAGTACTACTACTCAAAAGGTATCAAAGCTATCGTTGTGGAAGTTGGTACTAAAAATATACCAGATTATATGAAAGTTATGAGTAGCAGCATTAATGAAAACATCCCCGCACTCTTGGAAGCTTTTAAAGAGACTATCAATTACTCTTCGTTGGCTCCTAAAAGAGTTGACAACTTTACCATACAATGCGTGGAAGAGACTTTTTTAAAGCTCCAGTGGGATTATGAATTAAGAAATGATATTTATTTTGAGATTTATAGAAATACAAAAGATAAAGCCTCTTGCGAAATCCAAAATATAGTAGGCATAACAAAAGAGCACACTTTTAAAGACATCGAGTTAGAGTCCGCCACCACTTACTATTACACCATAAGAGCGGTAAACAAACAAACAAATTTACGATCCCCTTTTGCTCCTGTTGTAAAAGTAAAAACTGATTTGGAAAAAGATGAGTTTTCAAAAATGTTATTTGCCTTAAAAAATGAAACAGGTTATGTCGGAGAAAAAATGAATGAGACAAACAGATCTCATTTTGGTAATAATTCACTTTTTGTCGGCATAAACAAAACAAAAGGTATATGTGATGCACTTATTTGCTATGATACAAGCTCCATTCCAAAAAATGCTATCATAAAAAAAGCAAGACTTCATCTTTATCCTATGAACAGAGTTGCAGCAAAGATAGAAAGATTTGGTGAGTGGAATTTGAGCTTGCTTGATGGAGATGATATAAATGATGTGGCTGATTTTACTCAAGTGGAAAATACACCTTGTATCCAAGTTATAGGCGATGCTATCAAGTCTCAGTCTTTAACTCAGGGTATATGGAATTATTGGGAATTTTCCTCTTACCAATGCTCCTTGCTTCAAAAAGAGCTCATAAAAAATAAAGCAGTTTTTAGAGTTGACGGACCAAAAACACTGCCTTATGGCGAAGATTCTCAAATGATGCAGTTTGATATAGGATATGGAAACTATGGAGGCGGACTTCACTATCGTCCCATGCTTGAAATCAAATATACAATACCTTCACAAAAAATAGAAATAGAGCCAAATATTGCTGAATCCATTAGCCAAAACCTTAAAAAAGCTCAGTTTGAAAGTGGATACAATAAAGATGGTAATAAAATTTATGGGCACTTAGAGTATGATCTCTCAACTCTTCCAAGCTCATGCACGACAGTCATAACAAGAGCATATATAGAACTTAGTAATCAAACAGTTTACACAAAATCAAAAGGTATAAGTTTTTATCTTGAACTTTTGGATAATGATATTATTTTAAGTTATGAAGATATAAAAAATAGAGAAAGAGTAGAATATATTGGTTATGAAATAAGAGATGTTGATCTTAAAAAAAGAGAAAAACATTATTTTATATTTGACACTCTCTCAAAATTATCACTTGAAAATATCCATGCAAACAGTAAAAGACTTGAAATCATTATAAAACCAACTTCAACTCAAAGTGATGTAAAAAACAGAATAGTCAAGTGGGGCATAAAGCCAAAATTAATCATAGAATACATAAACAGAAGGAAAACACCTGTATCCAAAGTAACTAATCTTACAAACAAGATAGACAAAGGGAAAATAAAATTATCATGGGAAAACCCAAATGATGAAGATTTTGTCGGAGTTTATGTTGTTAGAAACTCTTTTCATCCTCCCAAAAACTTTATGGACGGCGTTAAAATATACGGCGGAAGAGATGATTATACTTATGATACATTCGGCTCACTTGATAAAGAGAAATATTATAGTGTTTTTACTTATGATAATGTACCAAATTACAGCGAACCTGAGATTTTACATTTTGTGCCTTGACTTAAGAGACCACTGTATAGTGGTCTCTTAAACTTTCATCCAGCCATGCATTTTTTTGGCTGAGATGATATGAGTTTTTCTAAAAGTATCTATTTCGTTTATAGCTACAAAGTTTATTTTTTCAAGAAGTTTTATTAACTCATCCGGGTCACTTTTAGTAAAAATGAAAATATTTCCGGCATTTTTCGTAACTCTGTAAATTTTTTTTAATATGTCAGGATCATCTTCTAAACTATAAGAAAAAAATATAAAATCATATAAAACAGAATGGAGATTATATCTTTTATCTTTAAAGCTGAACTTTTCAACTTTGACAAAAGGAGGACGATTTAAAGATAGCAAATTTCCTTCTATATCTTTTATGTATAAATTGATTTCATTTTCAATACAAAATTTTATAAGACTTAAACTTATATCCACTTGTTTATCAAATATTAGGCAAATATTTTGTCCAGGATATGAAGGAATAACCGTAAATAACTCTTCAATATATGTCATATTTCGTATAATTCTCTAAACATATAAGCTTCTACAATCTCTTCAATAGTTTTTTGAAAAGATACAACAAGTACCTCAACACCCTCTTCCAAAAATTCTTCGATATTTTCATCTTTATTTTTTATAATTACAAAATCAATCAATTTTTCAATATCATTTTTTGTTTTAAATATATCAATATACTCGATATTTCCATTATTTAAAGAGACAAATGCCCAAGCTCTTGCATCACTTAAATTTGCTATATTTGCGGTACTTTTTTCTTTTGAATCTATTGGGATTAGTATATTCAATCTTCTTCCTCTGATCTGATTATCTTGATTTTTTCATCTTTTTTGAAGCCATTTTTCCTGTCTTTATAGTTTTCAACCGCAGCCAAAAAAGCATGCATAACCAAACGGGGCTTTTCTTTATCTGGACTCAAATCAGCTTCCAAATCTGCGAGTAATTCATGACAAAGCCCTACTCCCTCATCTATACTCTCACCTTTTACAGTATCACTAAATAAAGATCCAGCCAGCACAGTACTTTTGCATCCTGAAATCAAAAATCCTATATCTTCGACTATTTTGTCATTATCTACATTTATGAAAATAGTAGTTTTTGCTTTTTTATCAGGATTTGTGCAAACTCCTTTCCCGTTGTAAACTTCTAATTTTTTATTATTTTTCGGGTTGTTAAAATGCTCTTTTAACTCTTTTTGTTGTTGCTCATTCATTATCTCATTTGGATTCATATTGCACTTCATTTGCTCATGATGTTTTGTTTTAAGTTTTTAATCATTTCATTTTTGTAAATAGTAATATAATTTGAAATTTTATTTTTTATAAAAGTGCTTGGCATTATAAGAAATACTATCTCTTCATTTAGAAAATTAAAAATCTTTGCCCTTGATGTTATATTATTGATAGCTATACTGTTTTTAGCAAATAATCTAAATTTTAAAATAAATTCACACTCTTTTGTCTTTTTAATTTTTTCCAATGCTCTTTTATTGACTTTTATGACAATCGAATCAACAGAAATAGAACTTATAATACCATCAGCTACCATTATACTTTGACACTCTATCATAACTCTTATAGCTTTTTCGGGAGTAATTCTGACATTTTCTCTATCGGCTACAGAATTATCCTGAAATTCAATATTATTAATATAAACGATAAAATCTTTAAAGTTATATTTTATAATTTGTCCTTTGATAATATTTGGAAATTTTTTATGTTTGACATGCAAAAATTGTTCATTTTTTTGAAGATACAACAATTCTTCAAATGTCGTTTGCAAATATAAAGAATTTTTACGATACTCTACAACGGTTGCATCTGCTTTAATGGGGATACCGTTATAAAAATTATATATCCTTACATTCGGATCTTGAGAAAAAATTGTATGCAATGTATCTTCTCTTTTAACTGAATTGTAAAAATCAAAATCCCGCAAACCGTATATTATCTTTCCTACGGCAAGTCTTTTTGAAATTATTAAATATTTACTTACTCTGTGTAGTAATTCTTCAGAAGTATCTTTCGCATCCAATTCACTGATACCGACTCTGTCAATTTTTATATTATAATCACTTTGCAATTTAAATTGAATTTTTTTAAAAAATACGATACTTTGTTGTAATTTTAAATTTTTAAAAATAATAATGAAATTATTTTTATTATCATAAAGTATGGGAGCAAAATTTATCATAGTATAAAAATCTTTGAAAAAATCTTTGAAAAAAAATATATCATCAAGATCTACTTCATGCTTAAACTTTACAATTGACAATGGTATTTTATTTTCTTTAGCATAGTCAATTTCAGCTTCAATCATAGCCTTGTTTTGGTAATTTACAATATTTTCACACCTATTCATTTATTTCCTTATTTGATCAAATCAGATTATATCAAATATTTTTTTCATTTTTAGTTAGATTATTGTAAAATCTATAAAAAATATTAGGAAATACCATGTATGATAGAAATAAAAAGCTTTTTTATGAAGACTTAAAAAAAATATATCTTATTTTAGAACAAAGACAAAAAGATATAAATAGCTATTTTGACATATTAAATGATAAAAAGTGCAATGAGCAAAAAAGAGATTTTATTGATAATTTTTTAAACGATATTAAACTCACTATAAATAAAGAAAACAGATTAAGTGTGATAAACAGACTGGTCAACCTCAGAGATGACTCACTGATACAAGCTTTAAAAAAGGAAGATTTCAGCGAAGATAAGATCTTAGAGATAAAAGAAAATGCTTATCTTTGGGTCAGTAAGTTTTATATTGACTCACACTCAAAAATTATACATAAAATCAACTCTTTAAAACTTTTGACACCATTTTACAGAGCTATCTTAGAAGGAGTCCATGAAGTTGGCAAATCTCTTAGCAGTTGGCAGTCATCTTGGACAGCCTACATTATCAACGGAGTTAACAGGGAACTTTACAAGCTCTTTGAAGGTGATGAAGAAAAGATTTTTAAAATGCTAAATGAAAAAGAGTTATTTGACAAAAATGAAGAAGGAAAGCAGGCCCAAAGGTCATACTCTGTTTTGGTAAAAACCAAAGATGGATATAAAAATACAGCTTATAGTGAAGCTTTTAGTAAAGAGGTAAAAAATGTCCTCAAATCTCTTGAAAAATTTAAACTTAAAATATCTGTCTTAAAAGATGATATTTTTCATCAGGAGCATTTTTATCAAGATTACCTTCAAGCTATCATAGCTGCTTTTAGTGAAACAAATACCGATAAGCTCATAGCAAAATGGGCGGCTGTTGATAGGATTTGGATGAGGATAACCTCACCTTTGCAGATAGGCCATCCTCTTGAATATTATGAAGACCATTACAGAAAAGCTGTAGCTTTAGAATGGGATATAAGAATAAGTAATCCAGATTACAATCAAGCAAGCAATACCAAAAAAAATATACAAGATATGTTTGACTCGCTTTTTACCAAAATAAGTGATAAAAATAAATATAACAATATTTACAAAAGCACTCTGTCAAATTTAAATAAAGTTCAACTCTATATTGGCCGCCCACTCTTTTTTTACGGAGCTGAATTTTGTGGACTTTTCTCCGCTCAGGTTGTTCCCAATGATGAAAATGTAAGCTCAAAATACGGGAAAAAAATATTTGCATTTGCAGATAATATTTTAGACTCACTTAAAGCCAAACCGACTCTTAAGATAAATGAAATTATTTTTGGAAAAAAGTTTTTAGAATTTGAAAAAGATTTGATTTTCAACAAAAAAGAGATATGGCATAAAGTTTATGATACTACTACCATAGGACATGAATTTGGACATATACTTTGGATGGATGAAACAAGTGAAACTCTTATGAATAAAACTGGAAATTTTAAAAATATTGAAGAATTCAAAGCGACTACAGGCGGATTGATGGCATTTTTCTTATATGAGCAAAAAGAATTATCCCCATATATTCTAAGAGATTTGACAAAAAGGGCAGTTGGTCTTATAGCATGGAAAGAAACAGCAGAAGTTGAGCCGTATTATTGTGAAGGACTTATTCATCTTGATATTTTATTTCAAAGCGGAGTACTTTGTTTTGATGGTACTTTAAGTATTGACTTAACAGATAAAAAATATATAAATACTAAAAGAATCTATCAAAAGATGTATGAAGAGTTGGCAAGAACTTATCTTCAAAAGCAAGATGCAACAAAATATTTAAATAAATTTGTGAAAAAAGAGGGAAAATATTTTATGCCTGTAAAACAAGAAGTCAAAAGTTTTGTAGAATATTATTGGGATTTATACAAAGAGATAGGAAGAGTGGTCGCATAGGCAACCACCCTTCTTTCTTACTTAATCAAGGAAGGATCCAACTTTAATTCTTCATTGCTCATAATTCCAATACCATTATCAAGCACATGATGAGCTATCTCTTTAGCACTTGAAAGTGAGTGCATATGGCAAGTTCCACATTGATAGATATTAAGCTCAGGTATATCATCCTGACTTTTAACATTTAAAACATCTTTCATGGACTCTTCCCAAGCTTTTACGACCCTATCTTCTTTTGGGCTTCCTATAACACTCATATAAAATCCCGTCCTGCATCCCATAGGCGAAAGATCAATAACCTCAACATCATCACCATTTAAATGATCCCTCATAAATCCAGCAAAAAGGTGCTCCAAAGTATGAGTTCCCTCGGGAGACATGAGCCCCTTATTTGGTCTGTAAAATCTAAGATCAAATACCGTAATAGTATCTCCACAAGGAGTTGTCATGTATTTTGCAACTCTAACCGCAGGTGCCGGCATCTTAGTATGATCTACCATAAAACTATCTAACATTGGCATAAAATCCACCTCCATATTTTTTTAGCAATATTATAGTATAATTAAGATTAATTTCTGACCTTACGCACTTTTTTCTTGAAAAGTTCTACTTTTACAAACTCTAGGGGATTGTAGAGACTTTACGAGCTTTGCTCATTATAGTGTGCAAGGTCAGTTAATTTCTCTAAAGGATGATAATGAAACTTTTGCTAATAGGTGCAGGAAATATGGGTGGAGCTATGCTCGGCGGATTAAAAAACTATGATATTACCGTAGTTGAGAAGCATCAATCAAAAATAGACAAATTGACAAATCTATATAAAGATATAAAAATAATCAAAGAAATACCAAATATAGATGATTATACCGTTATACTGGCCATAAAACCACAATCTCTTAATTCACTAAAGACTACAGGTCAGGCAAAAGGAGTTATTTCCATACTTGCTGGAGTAAGCATTGAAAGGCTCAAAACCACCATTAACTCAAAATCATATATAAGAGCCATGCCAAACATAGCAGCGCTCAAACAAAAATCCGTAACTTCTCTTTGTGGCGACAGTGAATTGAAAAAAGATGCTTTAGAGATTTTAAGTGGTATAGGAAAGTGCTTTTGGTTAGATAATGAAAAAGAGTTGGATATAGCTACTGGCATTGGGGGCTCTGCTCCGGCTTGGATAAGCATGGTAGCAGAAGCTTTAAGTGATGGGGCTGTCAAACTTGGTCTTAAAAGAGACATCAGCTACCAATATGCCGCTTATATGTTAGAGGGTGTCGGCGAAATGCTAAAAGACGAACATCCCGCTCTTTTAAAAGACAAGATAACTTCTCCAGGAGGTACAACCGCAGCAGGGGCAGCTAAACTTGAAGAGGGTAAAGTAAGAGATGCTTTTATAAAAGCAATGCAAGAATGTTTCAATAAAACTCAAAAACTTTGAAATATAAAATTTTTTGAGTATAATTTCACTTCAAGAGATCACTATAAAGTATAAACAAAAGGAAAGAAATGGAAAAAGTAGTATGTCATGTATGTCTTAGTCAATCAAGTAAGAATGATAATAAAGTTTATCTAAAATCTATCTGTAGAGGCGAAGAAGTTTATGTTTGCACAGGATGTATTCCTCAAGTAATACACGGAAGTGGCGAAGTTGTAAAAACTAAAGAGCAAGTCAAAAAAATACTTGGCGAATAAAGATTTACATCATCAAGAATATACTCCTGAGTGCGCTGGCACTCAGGTGACTTGGTTCAACTCCAACAGTTTTCAATGATTTTTCAAAAATATACTGCATTTTTGCAAAAACTGCCTCAAATGATAAGTTTGATGAGGAGAATAGACTCTCTTTTTTATCTTTGATATATTTTAGATTATTGATAAGCTTTGCACTAAGACTTTCTCCTTTTTTTAATCTTTTATACAACTCTGTTTGCCAATTATTTTGCCAAGTTAAAAAAAGATATTCTCCTTCTGTGTTTTTGGCAGTTTTTATTTTCCAATCTACCACTTGAAGTATTTTATAGGCAAGCTCTAATCTCTTTTTATCATATTGCAGAGCACTTATTTTATGAAATTGTGCCTCGTCATAAGCAAAATAAAACATTTTATATAAACCTACAACAAGATAATCGCCTCTTTTCTTGATCTTGTTTTTTGAAAAAGCTATCTTTAAGTATGTTTTGAAATTATCTTGTGCAAAATCTTTGACCAGTGGAAGATTTATACTGTTTATTTTATATTTAATGTTGTATTTTAGATATGCTAATGTATTTTTTGTAAAAATTTCAGAATTTCTTTTATAAAGTTTATTTGCCAGTTTAATCAAAAGCATATTTAAATCAATTTGATAATTTTGCATAAGAGTTGCGCCACTTGTTTGAAAGATAGAACGAGCAAAATTTTCATTTTTTACTGAGCAACCTGAAAACAATATAACAATAAGCATAAATGAAAGTATTGAATATTTTTTCATTTTGCTCCTTTTGTAAAGATTTGTATGTTACTCTCTGACCTTATGTACTTTTTTCTCAAAAAGTCCTACTTTTCGTAAGCTTTAGGGGGTTGTAGGGACTTTGAGTTCCTGCTACCATAATAGGCTTTGCTCATTATGGTGCGTAAGGTCAGTTACTCCATCTCCAAACTCATAAGATACATATCCTCCCCATCAAGAACTTCAAGATCAGTGCTCTCGCATTTAGGACAAATGTATTCAAATTTTTCTAAAGTCGATTTTGCATTACAACTGTTGCATTTTACCAAAATAGGCTGAATATTCAAAACAAACTCAGCCTCACTGCATACTGTTTTTTCTTTAAAAGTTTCAAAAGCACTTTTTAAAAGATCCGGCTCAACACCACTTAAAATTCCGATTTTGACAACAACTTTAGTGATTTTATTGGCTTTATTTTTTACCACTTGATCTTCGCATTGATCTAAAAGAGACTGCACTATGCTAAATTCATGCATCAGCAAATCCTAGGCAACAACTCACCAGTTGGACTCTCTAAAAATCTTTTTGTTCCCCAACTGTTATGAAGCACCACTTTACCTATATATTTATCTGTTATATCTGCAATATATGAGCAGTTTTTATTAAATCTTTTTAATATTTTTATCGTTTGTTCTATTTTTGATTTGTTAACTGCTATAAGAAAAGTTCCCTCGTTCGCTAAAGCAGTCGGCTCAAAACCAAGAATTTCACAAATCCCTTTTACCTCATCACTTACAGGTATCTTTTCTTCATAAGCTTCTATACAAACATTTGACTGTTTTGCCCATTCATTTAAAACTGCACTCACTCCGCCTCTTGTAGCATCCCTTAAAGCAGTTATTTTTAAACCTTCATCCAATAAAGCTTTTACAACAGGAAACAAAGAAGTACAGTCGCTTTTAAGCTCACTCTCAAGCTCTATTCCCTCACGACTTGCAAATATCGCTGCTCCGTGAGAGCCTATGTCTCTGCTGACGAGGATAACATCATCTTTGCTTATGGCATTTGAGCTTATGTCATTTTGCAAAACTTCACCAATACCTGTTGTATTTATAATAATCTTATCCACGGTTCCTTTTGGCATTACTTTTGTATCACCACTTACGACAAGAGTGCTGTTTATCTCAAGCTCTTTCTCCATAGACTTGGCAATTTTCTCCAAATCGTCCATCAAAAAACCCTCTTCTATAACAAAACTAACTGTCAAATACTTTGGCTTTGCTCCCATCATAGCAAGGTCGTTACAAGTTCCGCAAATACTGAGTTTTCCTATATCAGATCCTGGAAAAAATATAGGGCTGACAGTAAAACTATCCGTACTCATAGCAATATTTTTTTGATTAAGTTCTAAGATAGCCGCATCTTCACTTTTTTCCAAAATATCATTTTTGAAAGCTTTATAAAAAACTTTTTTTATAAGCTGATTATTTTCTTCCCCGCCATTTCCCATAGCCAATGTTACTGTCTTGTTCATAAATATCCTTAGTTAATTATATCTATCAAATTTTTCCCACTATATTGCTTGCTGTTATCAAATTTAAATATATTTTTATCTTTTGCCGTATGACATTTGATACAGGTATTAAGAACTTTATGCTCTTTAATGTTTGTTTTAGCTACTTTTTTCATGTCATGACATTGCCAGCAATCCTGCCCACAACTAGTAGCCCCCATGTTCACTTTAGATAAACTTTTCTTTGTATGACATTTCTTACAAGTTGTCAATATCTCATGATTTTTATCCATCTTGCCATTTTTTTTGATAAGTTTTGGATGACAAGCCACACAGTTACCCTCACAGGCATATATCCCGATACCTGAAAATAAAAAAATAATAAAAATAATCTTACCCATAATATTCACTCCTTAAAATTACACTAATTTTTATTAGTGAATATTACCATATTTATAATAAGCAGCACAAGCACCCTCGCTACTTACCATACAACTTCCAAGAGGCGAGCTTGGCTTGCAGGCATTTCCAAAAACTTTGCAATCCATAGGTTTTGCCTTGCCTTTTAGTATCTCTCCACAAATACAAAGTTTATGGTCATCTATCTTTTTATCAGGTAAAATATCGGCATATATTATCTCTGCATCATATTTGGCATACTCATCTCTAAGCTTTAAAGAACTCTTTGGAATATCGCCTATACCTCTCCATCTAAAACTGTCTTTCCTGTCAAAATACTTTTCCACCAATCTTTGAGCAGAGACATTACCCTCTCTTGTTACCGCTCGCCCATATTCGTTTTCAACTTCACACCTACCTGTAATAAACTGTCTAAGTATCATGTATATACTTTGCATTACATCAACCGGCTCAAATCCACTGACAACAACTGGCGTATGATAAGTCAAAGGAAACTCTTCATATATCTTACTGCCTGTTATGGCACTAACATGAGAAGGTCCTAAAAAGGCATTAATTTGACAATCTTTATCATCCATCAAAACTCTCATTGGCTCTGGAACTCTTACATGATTTATATGAAAAAACACATTTTTAATGCCTTGTTTTATCACTTTCTCGAGTAAAACCGCACTCATGGGTGTAGTAGTTTCAAAACCTATAGCATAAAATATCACTTTTTTTGAAGGATTGTCTTTGGCAATTTTTAAAACATCAAGCGGTGAGTAAACAAATCTTACATCCGCTCCCTCACTTCTGGCATTTTGTAAACTCCCATGACTTCCTGGAACTTTTATCATATCCCCTAAAGTTACAAGTATCACATCTGGTTGCTGAGCGAGTATGTAAGCATGGTCTATCCTCTCTTTTGGCATGATACAAACCGGACATCCAGGACCGTGTATGAAATTGATATTTTCAGGAAGAAGCTGCAAGATGCCGTATTTCATGATAGTGTGAGTATGCCCACCGCAAACTTCCATAATATTTATATTTCTATCTATTTTTGTAGCATCTTCGTTTATCTTTTTAGCAAAAGATTTGATAGTCTTAGAATCTCTAAAGTCATCATATAAATTTTTCAATTCAAGTTTGCTCATTTAGCCTATCCTCTTCTTCCATCTTTTGCACTATCTGTTCATAAAGTTCCAAACTATCCAATGCTCTTTCTTTATCTATCTTATTCATAGCAAACCCGACATGAATAAGTACAAAATCCCCTATCTCTACCGGCTCATCTATCAAATCAAGACTAACTTTTCTTTTGACCCCCATTGTATCGACTGTAGCGATATTATTCTCATCTATATACTCTATTTTACTAGGTATTGATAAACACATTATCTCATCTCCATTTTAAATTTTATCCAATTTGCCACTTTTTTAAGTGACTCTTTATCTTTGGTACTGACTTCAAGAATATCAACATTTGGTTTCAGTTTTCTTGCTGCTTCCTTCTCTTTTTCCATGTCATATTCAAAATACGGTAAAAGATCAGTCTTTGTAAAAAGTATCAAATCAGCCTTTCTAAACATTACCGGATACTTCTCTATCTTGCTTTCACCCTCAGGAATGGAAACCAAAACGATATTTAGGTGAGATCCAACATCATAACTTGCCGGGCAAACAAGATTGCCCACATTTTCTATAAAACAAACATCAAGTTCAGACACAGGCAAATGATGCAATCCTTTATGTACCATAAAAGCATCAAGATGACAGGCTGAGCCTGTTTGTATCTGCTGTGATGGAATTCCTTTTGCTTTTAATCTATCGGCATCTTTATTTGTTTGCAAATCCCCCTCAACAACACCAAACTTAAAATCAACTATATCGCTTAAGTATTCCAAAAGTGTAGTCTTCCCACTTCCAGGACTGCTCATAAGATTGATAGCAAGTACATTATTTTCATTGAAATGCTCTCTGTTATGTTCGGCCTCATGATCATTTTTATCCAAAATCTTCGTTATAACAGAGATAGTTTTTGCATCATTTAGCTGAGGATTGTCATGTATTTCAAAGTGGGCATGTTCGTGCGTATGTTCATGTGAACTTTCCTCAGTTATACTACAACCACAATCTTTACACATATTATCTCCTTAAATTATTTTATAATCTCTCGTATCATTATATATTTTTTATAGTACAAAAAAGCACTAAGCCAACTTACTATCATCACAACAACGACAATAACACCTAAAACTTCGAATTGTAAATTATTTAAATAATTAAAAAATGGTGTATCTATTTTTAATTGCATAGAAGTTACTTGTAGCCATTCGATAGCTCCTATCGAAAGAGCAACAAATACACTAGTGCCAGTTACTACCATATTGAAAAATATTTTTCTCATAGCATCCACCATAGCCCAGTCATATATCTTCATCATGACCAAACCATCAAGAGAATCCATCAAACTCATACCCGCTGCAAACAAAAGAGGGAATGCCAAAATACCCCATATAGGTAACTGCGAATCCTTAGCAAGTGCCGATGAGATACCAAGAACCGCTACTTCCGTAGCTGTATCAAAACCTAAACCAAATAAAAAACCTATAGGATACATTTGATAACTTTTATTTACCCGTTTATATGCAGACTTAAATATCCTGCCAAAAAATCCCCGTTTATTGAGTAATTCTTCTGATGTTTGATTTAGTATCTCTTTATCAATATTTTTACTGTTTTTGTGTATTTTAAATATCTTATATAAATCCTTAAGTATAAAAAGATTTATGATACCTATGAGTGTTAAAAAAAGTGCTGAGATAGAAGTACCTATCAAACCTCCAATGTTTTCCAAAAAATGCATGTGAGATGAAACAAGCCTAACAGACACTACCACACCTATAGATAAAAGCAATACCACAGTAGAGTGACCTAAAGAAAAAAACAGACCAACCCCTACTGACTTTTGACCATCTTGTCTTAGTTTTCTAGTAACATTATCTATAGCAGCTATATGATCAGCATCAAAAGCATGTCTTAATCCAAAAAAATAAGCCAAACTTCCCAAACTTATCAATGATAAGGAAAATTGTGATACACCAAGGAGAAATGCCCAAGCCAATATATTAAATATAACTATAAAAGAAATTAATGCATAAACTCTTTTCTTTAATGAGCTCATATCTACTCCTTAATGAATTTTCATTCATATTTTACAATTTTAAAATAATTTCGTTATTAATTTTATAGTTTCTTATGTATTTTCAGGACCAAAAGAGTATAATAAAGAAAAAGAGAACAAGAAATCATGAAATGTATTTATTGTGGATTTGACAAACTTTATATTTTAAAGACAGAGCAAGCTAAGTGTTGTAAATGTAAAAGAAAATTTTCTTTAAAAAAGCTTAAAAGAAAAAGTGAAATAATAGAGTGCTTTTGTGATAATTTAACTGTAAATTCTTGTGCCAAAAAGATAAAGGTAAATTATAAAACCATTAAAAAAGAATATGATGATATAAGAAAAAATATAGCTATTTTCTTAGAAAAAGAATTTCAAAACAAAACTGTTATAGAGTATGATGAGTATGTGTACCTTGAAAATTCAAAGAAAAAAGATAAAAAATACATTTTTGATGCAAATAATTTTATAACATTTCATTATGACGATAAAATCTTCAACCTTTTGATGTCAAATTTAAACAAATATAAGGCTCAATTTTTAGAGGATGGGTTGGACGATGCATATTTTAGAGAATTCTCAAAATTTATGATGTTCAATAAAATATCAAAATTACAAAAAAAAGAAAATCTTATAGTAAAATTCTGGCTCTTTTTTGAAAAATTTATATTAAAATACAAAGGCGTAAAAAGTGAAAACTTTTTCTACTATCTAAAAGAAGCAGAGTTTAAATTCAACTATCCAAAAGGAGAGCAATTAAAAATCATTTTAGATATATCTTAATATTTTATGATATAATCCGAATTTTAAAACTAATCTTATGTACATATCAAAATTATTGGAGAGTAGATGAATTTTCAAACCAAAAAGAGTGAAAGTTATTTTTTATCTCAACCTCATCAGCCCTTTTTTATCCTTGCTATCGCAAATGCTGTTATTATGATGTTTATATTTGCACTTGATTACAAAGGTATTTTGCCTCTTAAGATAGGTAACTTGACTTTTCATGTGTACTCTTTGATATTTTTGGTTTTTACAAATGCTTTTACAGGTTTTTTATTTACAACCTTTCCAAGATTTAACCAAAGTGAAACCGTAAAAAAAAGTTATTATACATATATATTTTATGCCAATTTAGCAGGGTCTGTTTTATTTTTAATTGGCTCATTATTTTCATCTGTGCTAATCGCAGTATCTATGATAATTATCTTTATCTCTTTATTTCTTACTGTCTTAATACTACAAAGTATATACAAAAACGGTATCTCACCCGATAAAAAAGACTCTTTTTGGATAATGGTTGCCTTTCATTTAGGATTACTAGGAAACCTACTGTTTATATTAAGTATTTTTGTTACAGATACACTCCAACAAACAGCGATAGATATTTCATTTTATCTTTATCTGATATTCTTAGCTTTTTGTGTTGCACAAAGGATGATACCGTTTTTTTCCCAATCCATAGTGGCAAAAAGTAGAAATTTTGTAAAGTTTGTATTCATTTTATTTATATTTAAATGCATATTTGCCATTACTGGATTGAAAATGGCAGAAGCTTTTATAGATACTCTCATCGGCGTATATATGCTAAAAGAATTTTTAAGATGGAAACTTAATCCTTTTAATTCTCCCCCCATATTGTGGATACTCCATTTAGCACTTTTTTGGCTTCCTCTTGCATTTTTTCTCTCAGCCATAAGTAACATTATCGAACTTATTTATGGAATTGATTTATATTTTTTAAATATACATTTATTAGCACTTGGCTTTTTAACAACAGTACTCATTGGATTTGGCACAAGAGTCATACTTGGTCACTCAGGCCAAATACCCCACGCAGATAAAACAATAGTCTATTTATTTTATTTTACGCAGATTATTGTACTCTCAAGAG
>WFMT01000273.1 GCA_015488975.1 Campylobacteraceae bacterium
CGGTGGTCTGTGATTCTGTTTTGCGGGTAATTATAAGTTCTTATTCTGCCACTTCTATCTCCCGTGCCTACTTGGGTTTTTCTATCTGCTCCCTCTTTTGCCGTTTGCTCTCTCATCTCAAGTTCATACAGTCTGGCTTTAAGAACTTTCATAGCTTTATCTTTATTTTTATGCTGAGACTTTTGATCTTGATTTGTTACTACTATACCAGTTGGCAGATGGGTTATCCTGACGGCACTGTCAGTTGTATTGACTGATTGTCCGCCACAACCACTGCTTCTCATGACATCTATCTTTAAATCATTTGGATTTATTTCTATCTCTATATCATCAACTTCGGGCATAATAGCTACTGTTATAGCTGAGGTGTGAACTCTTCCTTGTGATTCGGTTTCAGGTACCCTTTGGACTCTGTGTGTACCGCCTTCATATTTTAGTCTGCTGTAAGCGCCTTTTCCTTTAATGAGAGTTATCATCTCTTTAAATCCACCAGCACTTCCTTCACTGCTTGAGATGATTTCTACACTCCAGCCTCTGAGTTCTGCATATCTAAGATAAGCTTTAAAAAGATCTTCCACAAAAAGTGCCGCTTCATCCCCGCCGGTTCCGGCTCTAAGTTCAACATAAACATTTCTATCGTCATTTGGATCTTTTGGAAGAAGCAAAAATCTTATTTCATCCTCGAGTTTTAACTTTTCAGGCTCCAACTCTTTTAACTCTTCTTTAGCCAATTCGCCAAGTTCATTATCATCAAGTAAGTCTTTATTTTCTTCTATACTTTCACATGTTTGGATATATTTTTCAGTTTTTTCTTTTATAGGGGTTAAGTCCGACTGCTCTTTTGAAAGAGCAGTCATTTTTTTTATGTCGTTTGTTATCTCTTGCGAACTTAATAATTTTGTTATTTCATTGTATCTTTTAAGAAAAGGAGATAACTTTTCTTTTAGCATGATTTACAATATTCGCTTGGATTATGCAGCAGGTTTGTTTAGGGAATTAACCAAGTTATGAAGTCTGCTTACTTTTCTAGCAGCTGTATTCTTCTTTAAAATTCCTTTACTTACATATTTATGAATATTTTTATTGGCTTTTTTAAAAGCTTCAGTAGCTTCTTCAATATTTTCACTTGCTACTGCGGCTTCTACAGCTTTTGTTATATTTTTAATTCTAGTTTTATAGAACCTGTTTCTCTCAGTTCTTTTTTTTGTTTGTCTGATTCTTTTTTCAGCAGACTTGTGATTTGCCATGAAACTTACCTTTATTAAAATTTTAGGAATGCATTATACAAAAAGTCAAATTAAAGACAACTTAAGGTTTTTTAATCTTATCTCTTGGAATAAATTTTAAAACAGTGGCATTTATACAAAATCTTTGCTTGCCTCCTGGAGCGTCATCAAAGACATGCCCTAGATGAATCCCGCTTGTTTTGGCGATAACTTCCATCCTATGCATTCCATAAGAGTTATCTTCTTTTTCTATGGTCGCACCTTTTACTGCTTTGAAAAAGCTAAGCCATCCTGAGTGCGAATTAAATCTGTCTCTTGTGTCAAATAAAACTTCGCCTGAGAGTTTATCTACAAAGACGCCATCTGGAGTATTTTTAAATATATCATATTTTTTGCAAAACATACCGTCAGTTCCTTTGTTGAAAGCTACATTGTAAGCTTCACTGCCAACACCAAGTTCAAATTTGCCAAGGGCTTTGTAAAATTCTGTTTTATTCAAATATCCTCTGTGAGCAAAAACTTCCTTACCGTCTTTTATAAAGAGTATTGTAGGAGTAGCATTGAGTTTAGTTGTAATGTTAAAACCTTTTAACTTGTCACTATTTGCAGTTCTAAGAGGAATGCTGCCCTTGTAAGACGAAGTAACATCTTTTTTAAATTGTTCACAGTATGGGCAAAACGGAGCATCTATAACGATTATCTCTTTACCGCCAAGAGGCTTTATAAAACTCTGCTTATGAGGTATTTCTTTTTTAAATTTTACGCCTGTAGCATCATCGGGGCAGTATCCGTTTGGATTCTTTTTAAGATAGTTTTGGTGATATTGCTCAGCATTGTAAAACTTGACAAGAGGCTTGATTTGTGTTGTGATTTTGCCATATCCTGCTGCGGACAATAATGTCCGATACTCTTTTTCAGTTTCCAAAGCTATCTTGTGTTGATTTTCATTTGTATAAAATATGGCACTTCTGTAATTGTTGCCTATATCATTTCCCTGACGATTTCCTTGAGTCGGGTCATGCATTTGCCAAAAACTTTTGATAAGCTCTTTTGCAGTAACTTTTGTATCATCAAACACAACTTTTACCGATTCTGCATAATTGACTATACCTTTTGGGGTATTGTTTCTATATTCTAAAACTTTATTATAGTCAGGATTAGGGTAATTTCCCCCAGCATAACCGGCTTTTGTATCAAGCACGCCTGGAATTTGCTCAAAATGCTTTTCAACTCCCCAAAAACACCCTGCTGAGAAGACTATAATCTGCTCTTTCGCTTGTAGTGACATAATGACTATCCCTAATATTAAAATTAATTTTTTCATCCTCTATCCTTTTTGTATTCTATCTTGTTTTATATAAAAAACTGTTTTGATTTTAGCGCTACTTTGTAAAGTGTATGTGTAGCATTATCTTGACATAAATTTTTTAACTATGAGACAACAAAGAGGAAACATGAGGATATTTTGTCTCACGCTTTTGAAATGACAAGATTGAGGGATCTTGGATCACTCCGCTGTCAATACAAATGGCACGCCTGATAGTCTCATTTTTCTGCCAATTGCCACGACCTTTTAGCACTGTTTGCATATAGCCAATCAAAGCAGCAGAAATAGACCTGGTTGCACTTTCCCAAAGGTAACTCGGGGTATGATCTACGGCGTAATAATCTATGGTTTTGTATTTAAACATCGGATGCTTAAATGTAGTTGGTTTTGCAAAAAAGAAGCCCATTCCCTCGTCGCAACTCACATCAATAATCAAACTATTTGGCTTTAGATATGAACTCTCTTCTTCAAGCACATAATTCATAGGATTTTGCGTTTTTTGCAAGGTTCCATTCACGATGATATCTGCTTCACTAATCAAATCAACAAGCGGTCTTGTAGCTCCATTGTGTTCGACTATCAACAAGCGCGCCTCATTTTCACCACCTTCTATGATCTTAACATAGTGACAATCAAGAATTTCTTCACGCACCTCATACTCTGGTCTTTGGATACAGATCGTGATATCTCTAAATCCATGCGCTTTTAGAGCATAAATTGCACCACGGCTGACTGCACCCAAACTAAAGATGATAGTCTTTCGCTGATTGCCGTAATGTCCATCTATTCCTTTAAGTTGTAAAGCGTGAAGTACGGCACAATAGCCTGCCATTTCGTTATTTTTATAAAAAGTATGGCGACCGATACAACCTTGGGGAGACCAAACAAACATATCCTCAAAAGCAATCAGTGTTAGCTTGCGATTGATTGCGGCTTGAGTGATATCTCGTTGTTGCACACAGTGTACATATCCCCACAATGTCCCACCTTTTTTAAGCTCTAACAGATCAGACAGCACAGGCTTTGTGATAAGAACATTACCAATATCGGCAAATATTTCGTCTCTTGAGGCGATACCGCCACTTTGAGCTGCAATCTGGGCATCGCAGATACCAAATGGCTCTGCGTATCCCTCTTCAAAGATCAGCTGAGAGCGAATCTCTTTAGGAATACGAGATAGATGCTCCGGATGGATCGGCAAACGCCTTTCGTCCTCTTTTTTTGAAGTTCCAATGACTCCTATTTTGAATTTATTCATTTTATTTCCTTGTTTTTTATATGTAATTAATAGAGTTACTTTTTAGCTAATGAAAGACTTTGTGCTTGCAATATGTTATTTTATGTTTTTAGGAGATCGAAAAAACGATATTATAATACAGAGTAAGTATTTGGTATTGTATTCATTATAGCTAAATTTCTAATGATTGTGTAGGTATCGCTTATTTATGTATATATTTATAGATTAAAGTAGTTTCTCAGTGCATTTCTCGAAGCCCTATCTACGAGTGTAAAAAACTTATCTATATCATCTTTGTTATTTTTTGGTTTATGCCCTTTTACTTTGATAAATTGGCATTTTAGAGTGTCTGTAATTTTGTAAAATTCTTTATAAAGCTCATGATTTGCGATCTTCTTATTCTTAGCTGTTAGATAATCATTTGCTTCAAGCCTTTCCCGTCTTGCTTGTAAGTCTAAGATATTTTGACAGTCTGTAAAAACGATCAATGCCCCATCACATGAGCTCATCTCTTTTAAAGCCCATAACATGGTCTCTATTTCTAATTTTGTTGAAGATGTGGACCCAAACTTTTTGACTTTTACATTTTGATTCCAAGACGCATCATAATCATCATTTTCTTTTACATGCAGATATGCCCCAAAACCTATGTTTTTGCGTGGATTAACGCTACCGTCGGTAAATAAAAATTGTTTTTGTTTCATGAGCTAAGTATATCATATCCTCATTCTTTATTTATGAAATTTGAATTTCAAAGACAGTTCATTTAATGCCAAATTCAATCAACCAAGATATATATATGACACTGTATATTTTTATGGTTTCTCTAATCTTTAAATTTAAAACCTTGTTGCTCAAAATATACTTTTATTTGCCTAAAATATATATTTTCATAGTATTTTGCAGTTTGCTCTTTATATGAAGATAGATAATCCATATGATTTTCATCCCTAAATTTTTTCAAATCTTTTTCGTATTGATCTACGCCTTCTTTTACTTTTTTATCATCATATACATCTTCAAAAACAAAACTTTCCATCGGAACTCTTGGTTTGAGTAGTGCTTCTTTGGCTTCTTTTGTTGCAACTCCAATGGTTGTGCCAACTATCGGAAAAGTTAAAGACGGAAGTTCTAAAAGTTTTATAAGCTCTCCTATATTCGCCCTTATGCCTCCTATCGCAGTTGTACCATATCCTAAGGCTTCAGCTGCGGTTTGTAAGGAGCTTAGCATAATCCCCGCATCGACAACTCCTACGATAATACCTTCAGCTGATTGATGGATAACTTGCTTTTTGCCTATGCTAGAACATGCATAATTGGTTCTATTGAAATCTATAACAAAAGTAACAAAAACATTTGCACTTTGAACCTGAGGTTGACCACCGGCCATCTTTGCTATTTGAGCAATTTTTTCTTTATCTCTTGTGTAAATAAGTGAAATTTGTTGTCCATTAACTGAAGTAGGGCATCTTTGTGCACATTTAAAGATAGTTTGCAAGTCTTCATCGCTCACACTTTCTCCCGTAAAGTTTCTTATTGATTTTCTGGTTTCAAGTTGTTTTATTGTGATATTTTTCATTTTAACTCTCCTTTTTTGCTAATTATATCAGAAATTTATCGAGCATTAATTTTGTTAGATAATACGACATTATACCACCTTTTCATCACTTTGGATTATAAATTTTCGAATAAGTAAGATTTGAAATATCATTAAAGTACTATTGATTTATATTGCTTTAATCATAAATCAGATATGCTTTCATCTATGAAAGATGATTCTAGTTACATCTTTAGATTGCTTTGTATTGATAACTTCTTGTTGACAGTAAAATTCACCTAAAATTGACTTGTTATTAGATTTTCAACCACCTTAGAAATATGGTGTATTAAATAAAAAGGATTCTCAATGGCAGAATTATTAAATGGAACAGTTAAATGGTTTAACAGTGACAAAGGTTTCGGCTTTATCGAACAGGAAAATGGAGGCAAGGATGTATTTGTACATTTTCGTCAAATCAATAACGATGGTTATGACCGTGCTACACTAAATGAAGGTCAAAAAGTTACTTTTACGATTGGTGAAGGTCAAAAAGGACCTCAAGCGGAAAATGTTACAGGTCTGTAACCATTCTTTATGAGCAGATTTATTCTGCTCAACACTCATTACTTTAAACTCTCAAATTCAAACTCAATAATAATTTTTTACTTTTAAAATATTTTTTACAAAATAAAGGTAAAATATACATCATTTTGATAAAATATTAAAGGAGTTTTAAAATGCACATAACAAAAAGAGTAACTTTTATAGCAAAAGATGGAAGTGAACCCAAGTTAAAAGAGCTTTTAGAAGCTATGGTAATACCCTCAAAAGAAGAAAAAGGGTGCTTGAATTACAATATTTATCAATACAAAAGCAATCCAAGAAAATTTATGGCAGTAGAGACTTGGGAAAATGAAGAAGCACTAAACGCTCATAAGAAATCTGCTCATTATGCAGTATATAAAAATGCATACGAACCATATACCCAAGATAAATATACTAATGAGCTGGATTATCTGGTAAAAATATGAATAATATCTTATACAAAGATGATTTGGATCTTAGAGTTTATACTTCCAATCTTTTAGGAAGCGACAACACACTTGTCCTTCACGGTGGCGGTAATACTTCTTTAAAAAAAGATGGCATACTCTATGTCAAAGGAAGTGGCTGGGATCTTTCTTCTATAAAAAGAGAAGGGTTTGCTCCTGTGAAACTTCAGTCTTTAAAAGAGTTGGCAAAGCTTAAGAGTCTTAATGACAGCGATATGGTAAGATTGCAAAGAGAGGCTATGGCAGACGAAACTGCTCCAAATCCTTCAGTCGAAGCGATACTGCATGCCATCATCCCTTATAAATTTGTAGATCATACTCACGCTGACGCTATTGTTACCATATCAAACTCTTTAAAAGGTGAAGAACTTATAAAAAAACTTTTTCCAAATTTTTTGATAGTTCCTTATGTGATGCCCGGATTTGTTTTGGCAAAGAAAGTTTATGAAATGAGCAAAGATTTAGACTGGGATAAAACAAAAGGCATCATACTTCATCATCATGGTATTTTTACATTTGATAATGATGCCAAAAAATCATACGATAAAATGATAAAAGCAGTAAAAAAGGCAGAAGATTTTTTGGATAAAAATGCAAAAATTAAGTTGCCTGAGATAAAACCCATAGATTTTGATATAAATACATTACAAGAAATTATCTCAAAAGAAAAAGGCTTCGAGGTAACAGTAAAAGTAGACCAAAGTAAAGAGGCTTTATTTTATTCTACTCTGGAAGAAGAGAAGTTAAGAAGAGGAGTTTTGACTCCAGAACATATCATAAGAACAAAAAGAGAACCATTAATATTGAAAAAAAATGATGATATACAAAAAAAGGTTGATTCTTATAAAAAAGAGTATCAAGACTACTTCAACAGATTTAAAAAAGATGAAATTATGCTAAATCCTGCACCTAATTATACCGTGATAGAGGGTTTTGGGATAGTAGTGTTTGGTAAAAATGAAAAAGAGGCAGATATAATTAAAGATATTGTATCTCATACTGTTAAAGCAGTTTTAAGGGCTGATAGGCTAACAGGCTATAAAAGCATTTCGTTAAAAAACAGCTTTGAGATGGAGTACTGGGAGCTTGAGCAGGCAAAGCTTAAAAGAAAGTAAAAATACAGAGGTTTTATAATATAAAAAAATAAGAATGTATCTTATTGGTAAGATTAGGAGTTTAGTATGATTAATAAATGTTTATTTCCGGCGGCAGGCTATGGAACAAGGTTTTTACCGGCAACAAAAGCAACGCCAAAAGAGATGCTTCCGATTTTAACGAAACCACTTATCCAATATGGTGTAGAAGAAGCCATGGGAGCTGGCTGTGATGTTATGGCAATAATAACAGGAAGAGGAAAAAGAGCGATAACCGATCATTTTGATATCTCTTATGAGTTGGAACATCAAATAAAAGGAACTTCAAAAGATTCTCTTTTAAATGGTATCAGAAATATTATAAATAAATGCACCTTTACATATACCAGACAAAATGAGATGAATGGTCTTGGAGATGCTATATACAAAGGCAAAGTGTTAGTTGGAGAGAAATATCCTTTTGCAGTTATTTTGGCAGATGATCTTTGCATAAATCCAGATGGAGACGGTATTTTAACCCAGATGATAAAGCTGTATGATAAATATAAATGTTGTATCGTGGCAATAATGGAAGTTCCAAATGAAGATGTACATAAATATGGTATCATAGAGGGAAAAGAGCTTGAGAATGATATCTATATGGTTTCAAATATGGTGGAAAAACCAGATATTTGTAATGCCCCTAGTAATATGGCAGTTATTGGCAGATATATTTTAACTCCGGATATTTTTCCACTCATAAAATCAACAAAAGCAGGTAAAAATGGAGAGATTCAAATCACTGATGCTCTTTGTAAAATGGCTGAAAAAGGTATGGTTATAGCATATAAATTTAAAGGAATGAGATTTGATTGTGGTAGTATTGATGGTTTTGTTGAGGCTACAAATTATTTTTATAATTTAACAAACTCCAAATAATAAGATATATAGTGTGCAGTGGTTTCATTATATAAAACTTTTATAAGGAAATACCCATGAAATATTTAATGGCTATAGATGCAGGGACAGGGAGCATAAGGGCTATTTTGTTTGATTTAGCAGGTAAACAGGTAGCATTTTCAAGTAGAGAATGGACTCACTTAAGCGAGGAAGGTGTTTCATCAAGTATGAGGTTTGACTGTGATGCAAACTGGAAACTAACCATCTCTTGTATAAAAGATATCACCTCAAAGATTGATCCCAAAGATATCATATCTCTTAGCTCTACAAGCATGAGAGAAGGTATCGTTTTGTATGATAAAGATGGCAAAGAGTTATGGGCGGTTGCAAATGTAGATGCAAGAGCCGGCGAAGAAGTAAAATTTTTAAAAGAGCAATTTAACGGAATTGAAGAGCAGTTTTATAAGGTTTC
>WFMT01000274.1 GCA_015488975.1 Campylobacteraceae bacterium
AATCAAGGATTTTAGTGGCGAACACGATAATTCTCCGGGTACTTTAAAGTAAATCGTAGCGAGTGAAGCGAGGTAGATTTACGGTTATTTTACCGAAGGTGAAAAGAGTTATTTTACCGAAGGTGAAATGGAGCTTGTAGGCTTGTAGGGTCTGGTGATAGTGATAGTATTTTTACTAAAAATTATTTTGGTTTATCCTCTACTATCACCATAGTGAGATAGTGTTGCTATCATAGCGACAAATGAGAAAATGTTTTGAAAAGGGGTAACAATATATCCCTGCAATCTTTTTATTGCTTCCAATAGTAAGTACACTACCAGGCACTTTAGAATAATAAAACTGAATAAACAGAGTCAAGTGGTAGAGATAGTACTTGCCTTTTGCCAATAAGTATAACAGTCTAATTGAGATATATTTGAGCCGTAGAGTTAGTATTTTGTTCAATTTATTGATTGAAACTTTTTTTTATCTTGCTATAAGCTTCATTAATTTCTTGCATTTTTTTATTGGCAAATTTTACAAATTCATCATCTAATCCTTTTCCCTCTACAAAATCGGGATGAAACTTTCTTGAGAGTTTTTTGTATGCTGCTTTTACTGTTTCAAGGCTCGCATCTCTTTCGCATCCAAGAGTATCATAGTATTGTTGCATATTGTCATTGTTAGAGTAATCTCTAAAGTCATTAAAGCTATCTCTGTATTTGTTTTTAAATCTACTGTCTTGATGAAAATCATTATTATAGTTGAATGATGAGCTGCTATATTTTATATTATTGGCCAAAAATGCAATTCCAAATGCAAAAATTATATTAAATGGCAAAAAGAGTAATCCGGGAGCAAAGATAAGAAGTAAAATTCCGACAATAACACTTCCAAAGCAAAATCCAAGCCATAGTATTTCTACTATGAATGCTGCTATTATAAGAGCAATGCCTATCAACTTTTTCATGTTCACAATCCTTTTATATGAAGTACGCTTTGAATTATTGTATTTTATAACTGACCTTGCGCATTATATCATATCCGTGGTAAACAAGAAAAAGGTGTACTGTATAAGGTCAGTTGATATTCTGTAAAAACTTACTTATTTATTTTTTATGATAAATCTAAAATATGCTACTTAGGTTGATATTTTGCAATAACTAAATATGCTATAATACCAAATATACTTATGAAAGAAGAGAGATGGAATTTACACTGACAAGAGCACCACTTTTTATGAGTTTGGTAACACTTTATTTTATGTTGCTCCCTTTTTTGGTTTATGGCGCCATAAAGTTGGCAAAAAAAGGTAAAATTATAAAGCACTATAAGATGCAAATAGGTATATTTATAATTTCAGTTTTGATAGTGTTTATTTTTGAAGCCGGAGTAAGAATAAGTGGTGGATTTTTTGAATATATAAAACTTACGACAATTCCTTATAGTTTTTTAAGTAAATTTTTACTTATTCACATAATTATAGCCGTTATTACGCTTTTTGGTTGGATTTATTTGATAATAAAATCATATATAAGCCTTAAAAAAAATAGACAATTTTTTGACAGAAGACACAAGACTATTGGGGTTTTAGTATTTTCAGGGATTTGTGTTAGCTCATTGATGGGTGTTGCTACTTATGTTTTTTTATTTATGTTTTAATGAGTGCTGCACATGAGAATATTTTTTAAAAAAGTATTATATATTGTTTTGATGATGTTTATCATATCCGTTATATCATTTGTAGCCATTCATGCCGCACCGAATTCTTTCTTTGCAAGTGGCGAGCTTAATCCAAACATAACTAAAGAGTCAATTGAGCATTTAAAAGAAGTATATGGTCTTGACAAACCTCTTGCAATTCAATATATATCTTGGGTTTGGGCGATTATTCATCTTGATTTTGGAGTCTCTTTCGCAAGCGGTGAACCTGTAAAAACTGAAATATTAAGCCATATAGGTATAACGCTGCTTATGAATTTTATCTCTATTATTTTTGTATTTTTATTGTCTATTTATTTTGGTATAAAAGCGGCTTTTAAACAAAATACTTTATTTGATAAGTCTATAAAACAGTTTGCTCTTGTCAGTTATGCAATGCCGTCATTTTATTTAGCATTATTATTAGTCTCTCTTTTTTCCGTTTATCTGAAGTGGCTACCAATATCTGGTCTTCACAGTATTGATCCAAAGACTGGTATCTGGTGGTATTTTGACTTTGCCTGGCATTTATTGTTACCTATTTTTGTTATGATTTTTGGAGGTGTTGGAACTCTTAGTATGTATGTTAGAAGTTTGAGCCTTGAGATTCTTAAAAGTGACTATATATATTTTGCAAAAAGCAGAGGGATTGATGATAAAATCATTTTTAAAAGATTTATAATCCCAAACCTTTATCCGCCTATAGTCACTATTCTTGGTTTATCTATTCCCGGCATGATAGGCGGAAGTGTAATATTAGAATCAATATTTTCTATAAATGGTATGGGGCTTTTATTTTTTCAAAGTGCTATGAGCAGAGATTACCCGGTTATTATGGGAATCTTAATTATTTCAACATTTTTAACACTGTTTGGCAATATTGTAGCAGATTTGATTTTACTAAAATTAAATCCTCATTTTGCAAGAGCCAAACAATGAAGATTATCTTCGCCTCACTTTTTTTATCACTTTCACTGTTTGCTTTTCAAAAAGATATATTTATAAGTAAATTTATTGATTATAATAGCACTAATTTAAGAAATTTGGCTCTGTCTTTCGGGCTGAAATCAGTTCCTAAAAACTATAAAGCATTGAAAAAATTATTAGATACAAAAGAAAATCCCTTAACAAAAGAAAAGATAAGACTCGGAAGAAGGCTTTTTTTTGAAACTAACTTATCAAAAGACAATAGCATTGCTTGTTCAAGTTGCCACATGCTAACCGAAGGCGGAGATGATAATAAAGCAGCTGCCGTTGGCTTTAAGGGAAGGATTAATCCTCATCATTTAAATACCCCGACAGTTTTTAATGCGGCTTTACAAAAGAGTGAATTTTGGGATGGAAGGGTAAAAAATGTTGAAGAACAAGCAGGAGGCCCTTTGCAATCATCGTTTGAAATGGATATGACGCCTGAGTTGGTTGTGAAAAGATTAAAAAGTGTAGAATATTATGCAGATCAATTTAAAAAAGTTTTTAAAAACGATAAGAAGCCTCTAAGTTTTAAAAATATTCGATATGCCATAGGTGCTTATGAGAAAACTTTACTAACTAGAGGAAATTTTGATAGATTTTTAGATGGAAACAATAGTGCTATAAATAAAAAAGCGAAAATGGGTTTAAGTATTTTTTTGGATGTTGGGTGTATAAGATGTCATAACGGCATGGCTCTTGGCGGAGAAATGCTTACAAGATTTCCCTTAAAACAAAAAGTTGCAGAGATATCAAATGGAGTGTACCAACCTGTTTTCAGCAGTGCAAGATTTCCATTTAAAAATAGAGGTAATTTTTTAGGAAAAGATAAAATGCAGATTTTTAAAGTTTCGATTTTGAGAAATATTTTAAAAACGGCACCATATTTTCATAATGGAGCTATAAAAAGTTTAAAAAAAGCTATTGATATTATGGCAAAATATGAACTTGGAGTTACTCTTAATAAAGTGCAAACAGATGAAATATACGAATTTTTTAAAAGTTTAAATGGAGAATTAGTTGATTATAAAATAGATAATTAATCTTTTTGTATGACTATCTTCCAACCGCCACTTGTTTCTTCATCTTTTGATAGTACCTTGTGTCCCTCTTTTTCTACGGATCCTGGAAGGTTTTCTATGGCTGAGCCGTCATCTATCAATAGCTCAAGTGTATCACCTTTATTCATACCGGCTAAAACAAGCTTGGTTTTAGCAAAATTAACAGGGCATTTAATACCTCTAAAATCTTTCAACACATTACTCATTTTCTATCCTTGCAAATATTTTGTTCGTAATCTTTAAGTTGTTTGATACCATTTTTTCCGCACACTCTACACTCGGGATTTTTATCAAATTTTATTTTATCAAAATCCATAGTAGCTGCATCAAATATAAGAAGTTTATTGGTTAACAATTCCCCATAATTTATAATATATTTGATAGCTTCGGTTGCTTGAATAGTTCCAAGCATACCTGCAATAGTTCCAAGAACGCCTGCGCTTGAGCAAGTAGGTACACTTTGCTGTGGTGGAGGAGAGTCAAAAACACATGCATAACAAGCCGAGTGATTTGGCACAACCGTCATAGTTTGACCGGTAAATCTCAGTATGCCTCCATGAGAAAAAGGTTTGTTTGCCAATACACAGGCATCATTTATCAAAAATTTTGTTGCAAAATTATCACTGCCGTCTATAATAAAATCGTAAGAAGATACAATTTCTAAGATATTTGATGCATTAAGATATTCTTTATAAGTATTTACAGTAATATCAGGATTTAACGCAAGCATTTTGTTTTTAGCAGATTTTACTTTTGGTATTCCTATGTCATTTGTTGAGTGGATTATTTGTCTTTGAAGATTGCTAAGATCTACGATATCCCCATCGGCTATACCGATAGTCCCAACTCCCGCAGCTGCTAAATATAAAGCTGCGGGACTTCCAAGACCTCCGGCACCTATTATCAAAACCTTTGAATTTAAAAGTTTTAATTGTCCCTGTATTCCAACATGCTCTAAGATAATATGCCTTGCATATCTTTCTACTTCTTTATCTGTAAAGTCAGTTTTTTTCACTTGAGCGTTTCCTTTTTCTAATCACCAAAAAGAGATTTTAGTGCATTTATATCCATAACTTTTTCTTTTTCGCTGCCTGTTTTAGCAGTTGTGTCTCCTACTCTTTCTACCAATTCTATCTCATACCCTGTAAGCATTGAAGCAAGTCTTATATTTATGCCGCTTTTTCCAATAGCTTTTGATTTTTGATCACTCGGAAGAGTAACAATAGCTTTTTTACCTTCTATCTTAACATTAGATATGATAGCTGGGCTTAAAGCTTTTGTTATATAAATTTCAGGAATACTTGAATATTCTATGCAATCAATATTTTCATTTTTAAGTTCACGACTTACAGCTGTAATTCTTACTCCTCTTGTCCCAACGGTTGCTCCTACTGGATCTATATTTGGGTGGAGTGAGCTTAATGAAACTTTAGCTCTTTCTCCTGGAATTCTAGCAACATTGTGAATAATTACATTTTTATCTTTAATTTCCGGTACCTCAAGCTCAAGTAATTTTTCCAAAAATTTTGGTGTTGTTCTTGAAAGCTCGACTATCATGCCTTTGTGTGCATCAATAAAAACTTTTCTAATAACACTTTTTATCACATTTCCTACTTTAAAGACTTCACCTTTTATACGATTTTTTCTAGGCAATATTGCTCTTACTTCATCTATTTCTATATATGTATTTTCATCAAAATCAACTCTTACAACCGATCCTGATACTATAGAGCCTACCATTTTTTGATATTTTTCAAATATTTTATCTTCAAGCAGTCTTTGGATATGAAATTCAAGTTCTTTTTGAAGTACGGCTGAGGCCGTTCTGCCTAAGTTATCAAGAGGTAATTTGTATGTTAATTCATCCCCGACTTCAATACCAGGATCAATCTCTTTTGCCTTAGATAAAATCATATGATTTTCATTTTCTCCATCAGCTCTTTCATCATCATCTTTTACTACTATTACTTTTTGAAAAAGCTCCAAATCTTTTGTTTTTGTATTTATAGATACATCATATTCATATTCTGAGCCATATACTCTTTTTGCAGTATTGTAAAGTGATTTAATGATAACCTCTTTAACATTTTCTTTATCTAGCCCCTTTTCATGCGCTATTGATTCCATAATATCAACAATTTTTTCCATTAATGTTTATACCTTTCTGCCTTTGCTTTGCAATTTGTAAAATATTTGATTTTAACTTTATCTATATTGCAGGATATAATTATA
>WFMT01000275.1 GCA_015488975.1 Campylobacteraceae bacterium
AAAAATGAAAATACATACAAAATGCAACAGTAGTGTTGAAAAACTAAGAAGTGCAAATAATACATTTGTATTTATGTTTTATGCGACAAGATTTTATATTTGCTGGTTTATATTTACATGGACAGGCAGATTTTTATTAATTATATTTACGCTTTCTATTTGTATTGTGAATTTAGAGTTACATGCAATGAATCCAGCTGCAAAACTTGATGGGGTACAAAAACTGAAAATGCAAAAATTAGAGAAAAACTATAAAGCATTAAATTCTGAAATTGCAGATGTACAGATGCTAGATAATTTTAGCAATAACCTTACGTGGCAGAGCAAACGGCTTGCATATCTTCAATATCAGAGACAAGCGGTAATTAATGCAATTAGCACTTTAAAAAATAAAGCTTTTAATCTAAATGGTTTCGACAGCTGGGAAAATAGGCTCATGAACGCATTGCCAACAATCTGGATAATCAATTCAAGTATAAAAAGGATCGCTTATAATGAGCATGTAAAATACTATATAAGACAAGAAAATGAAAAGAAAAACGAAAAGTTGCATAAGAAGTGAGTTGAAAACCATTACGGAGCACAAAAATTAGCGCAAAACATAAAAAAATACAAAAGGATGTAAAATGAATGTAATAAAAAAAAGAAAACAAAAAAAGAGTATATTAGATCCGTTTAAAGATGAAATTGAGTATTACGTTGGTATAGGGATAACCGTGCCTAACATTACAAAACTAATCAATGAAAAGGCGCCAATTAGGCTCAGTGAAACTACTTATAGGCATTTTATAAAATCTAAATTATTGACAAATTACACAGAATAGTATTGATAGAATCAGAAGAAAGTGGAAGTTTCTGGTATTCATTATATTTGGTGTTGATAAAATCAAGTTTGAGGTTGTCTGATAAATCTCTATATATATCGTCAGTAAAGACGATAAAACCACATATATGATAAAATGCCTCTGCTTTTTTACTAATCTCATCATGAGGATTAAATAAATTTCTAAAACCATTATCTATGCATTCTCTAAGAAATAATAACATATATGAGTCCCAATTATCAAAAATCACAAAATACCTATGCAATATGTGTATATCGTGAAATTCTTTCTTCTGAGATTGACTATCAATAGAGTAACTAACTAAAAAAGTATATAATAGCTGATTGAAATTAACAAGATAAAAATTAAAATTAAACAAAAAAGTATCAATTGTTTCTAAATTTTTGCTCGCTCTGTATAATTCTCTTATAAAACGAAAATAAAAAATAATAAATATATGGTTGCTGGAATACAAAGGAGTAGTAGTAAATGATTGAAAATATTTAAGCGTATTGAGCTGAAAAACCTCTTTTTGAATAAATTCTGCTTTATCAAACCGAGAAATACTACCATTTTTTAAAAATTCCTGTAAATCTTCTTTTGAAAAATATTTATCAAGTAGCTTAATTATAGGTCGTTTTTGCTTTTTCCAATTTGACACGCTTTTCGGTGAGTTGGAAAATAGGCTAGATAATGTTGAAATCACGATAAACCTTATGGAAATAATTAGGTGAATTGTACAAAAAAAAATATTTAATTGCAACTATTGCATAACATTAAGTTTAATTTAAACTTCACTATGTAATAATTACTATGTTATATACAAAATAAAGAGATAAATAGTAATTATTACATTAAGGAGAAGAAAATGAACACAGTAGAGATAATTAAAAACTCAAAGAAAATAAAAACAGTTGACGATATTATCAAAAACATAGATTTGTTAGTAGATTTGATGATAGATGATGTAAGCAAAATTTTACAAAAAAACAATATTAAGTCGCCACAAGATTTTAATGATTACTATTCTGAAGCAGCAAAAAAACTTAAAAATAGCCTTCAAAATAAGCAGTACTTAAAGGGTGTAAAACGTTTTTTTAACTGCGGCGATGTTGAGCAAGCACTCTATCTGTTTTTACGGAAATTGACTTCAAATGTGCGCAACGAGATGAGCTTAAAAAGAGGCCAAAGCATCGCAATTCAAAAAAAGAAACTTAAACATCAAGTTGAATACATGGATCACTCTGATCCATTAGACTTAATTATAGCTGAAGAAGAACAAGAATTACAACAACAAAATCAAGAGCAAGAGATAGAACGATTACATCAGATGGTTCAAAATGGTGAGATTAGCGCGGAAAAACCGAGTGCTGGACACGCTCAACTTTTCTTTAATTTATAATAACTTTAGGACAAAATTATGACAAATAAAATATTAAATTTAGCTGAAATTGAAGCTAAGATTAAGCAAAAAGAGGCACAAAAAAAGAGACTGGAGCAACTTGAGGTGCTTAAAATGAGTGATTTTTTGGAAGATTTTGAGCTTGATGTAATAGAAAAAGAGATACAGATCATTAAACAAAATTTAAATATAAAAGCAATAAAAAATTTAAATGAGCTTGATAATATGCTTAATAATTTTGATCTTAATCCGCAAGCAATAGAGGACACAAAATTTGAATATTTGCATGAAAATTTTATAGTGAAAAACGAGATAACGATGTTCGCAGCGCCGCCAAGCAGCGGTAAAAGCTTGTTATCTGCAGCACTTTGTAATATGTTTTTACAGAAACAAAAAATAACATCAGTGATTTATTTTGATGGTGATAATGGTTCAGCTACAATTAAGCAAAGAAATATACATAAATTAAAACAACATTTTGGAAAAAAATTAAGATATTTACACGAGTCAAGTTGTAGTAAATCCCAAATGTTCCAAGTTATTAAACAATTACAAAAAACTAATTTGCAAGATGTTTTTATTGTGTTTGACAGCATTAAAAACTTCATGGCGGGTGCAGATCGCGATAAAAACAAAGATGTAAGCAAAGTTATGCAAACGCTACAAAATTTACGTGCAAGAGGTGCGACAATACTGTTCCTGCACCACACAAATAAACCACAAAAAGACTTGCAAGAACTTGTGTATGCAGGGTCTAGCGCATTTCAGGAGGATGCAGGTAACGCATATATACTCTCAAAAAATGAGTTCAAAAACACATTCATTTTTAAAAATTTGAAAAAAAGAACAGGTGATTTGAAAGATATAGCATTTACATATAATGAAAATCACACACTTTCTGAAATAGACTTCTTAAATGCATCTGAAACTCAAGAAATTGTAGAAATCAATGAGGTAATCGTAGATTTCATCGAAAAACAGTCTCAAAAACCTAGCTATAGCCAGATTATGCAACACCTTCAAAAAGCAGGATATCCGCGGAATAAGTGCAATCAAGCATTACAGAATGGAAAAAATCGCTATTGGAAAGAAGAAAAATTAACACAGAACAACAAATCTGTTTACTCTGTAATTCTAAAACAACCTAGTGTTGTCGAGGTCGAGTATCGCGATTTTGATAATAATTTACAAAAAAGAGAGCAAATCACAAAAGTAGCCCGTACAAGTGATACAAGTCGTACAAGTCCTATTTTAGGGGTTTCTGATACTGATACCGTCCCTATACCACCCGTACAAGTACGGCCAAATCAAATAGATATGCCCGTTTTATGAAGAAGGAGGGAAGAAATGAAAAATGAAGAGAAATTGGCACTACTTCCAAAAATCTTGGATGAGCTTTTAAATCTAAAAAACGAGCTAACCTTGTTTAAACCAGATTTAACCCTAGAAAAAGAAGTAATCCACTTCCTAGCAGTAGATCGCCGTACTTTTAAAAAATATCTTGATGATGGTCGCCTGATCGAGGGAGTTCACTATTTTAATGACAACGACAGAAAAGTTTATATACCGGAACAAATAATCCGATTTAAAAAAGGCGGT
>WFMT01000276.1 GCA_015488975.1 Campylobacteraceae bacterium
ATTTATAATAATGTTTTTCTATATTGAATTTATCAATTTTAGATATATAATCTTTGAGTTTTACAGTAAGATTTCCATTTTTTCCATCAAATATTTTGTCAATATTTTTAATTTTTATTGATGTAATTTTGCCAAAAGCGCCTATATTGATACTTTCTCCTATGCCTTTGTTGTGTAAAAATATTGACAATTCATGTAATAAAGCATTTGAGCCTGCTCTGCCTGTAATCTTTGGAGGCAGTGATGTATAGTAAATATTTACGGCATTATTGTGTAAAACCGGAAAATTTAAAATATTTATATCAACTGTTATTTCACTTCCGTTTAGTAGCAGTATTAACTTATGTGCAAACTGTTCTTGTGTTTTATTGACCAATTTTGAAAGAAATTCTTTGTATATTTGATTTGGATTAGAGATAACTAACTTATAGCTTAGATTTGTTGAGAGATATCCGCTGTTATCTTTTTCTTTAACTACCATAAAACCTTTCTTATTCAAGTTGTTAATATTGGATATAATAGTTTTGTTTAGGTACTGTTTGTATCCAAAAGGTATAAGTAAAACCAATACTGTAATAACGATTAAAATTTTTATTTTTTTGCTCATGTGTATTTTTCCTTAATTAAAATAGATAAGATTATATCATAAATATTCTTCAATAACCCATTTAGCAAAAGGAAATGCTGAGGTAAAAGCCGGAGAGACTGCATTTAAAATATGAATAGTATTTTCGTCGGATTCAACTATAAAATCCTGCACCAATTCAAGGGTATTTGTATCTAAAAGCTGAGCTCTTATGCCTGGGGTCGTCCAACTATCAAAGCCTTTAAGATTCATATCATCACACAATCCGCTTGTTAGTTTTAAAAGGTGAGGCTTATAGTATTTTTTAATTTCATTACAAGATAGAGATCTAAAACCAAAAGCATTTTTCAAAAATAATTTTGATTCATAATATAATATATTTATCATTTCGCTAAAAGAAAAGTTATCAAATCCTTTATAATTTTCTCTCCAAAAAGCAGGTATTGCAGTTGGACCTATCTTTGCCGAACCATCTACTGCGTATGTAAAATGGACTCCTAAAAATGGATTTTTAAGATTTGGCACCGGATAGGCATTTGTTTTTAGGTTAGCTATATTATTTTTATCTTTTAAGTAAATCCCCTTAAATGGTATTATTGTATAATCTTTTGCAAATCCAAAATCTTTTGCAATTTTATCGGCGTAAAGCCCCGCACAGTTAATCAATTTTTTATATTTGATTTCTCCTTGATTTGTTAGAATGGAATTTTTGCTAGTTCGTTTTAAATATTTTGTATTTGTTAAAAGGTTTATTCCCATTTTTTGTATATAAAAAGATAGGCTTAAACATATCTCTTTCGGATCAACTGTTGCCGTTGAGGGAGACCAAAGAGCTTTAAGTGTTGTTTTGATGTTTGGATATTTTTCTTTCAATTCACTTTCACTTATCCAATGAAGCTCAACTCCATTTACATCGCCTCTTCTTTTTAACTCTTCAAGTCCTTCTACTTCCTTCTCATTTTGTGCCACTACAACTTTTCCACACTTATTAATTTTTAAATTATTTTTTTCGCAGTATTTATGAAGTTCTTTGTTTCCAATTCGTGAAAATTTTGCTTTTAGTGAGTTGGCACTATAATAAAATCCTGCATGTAAAACACCACTGTTTCTACCGGATGCATGCATAGCGACTTCATACTCTTTTTCTATTAGTGCTATTTTTGCCTTTTTGTCTCTCTCGATGAGTGTTTTTGCTATACTGAGACCGACAATTCCTCCGCCTATTACAAGATAATCATACATATTTTTTCTTTTTTAAAACAATTATACAACTATTGCTTGAAAATATGATAAAATCTACTATGGTAAAAAGTAAAAATGTATATAACCTTGAGAGTATTGAAAAAATTATAACTTATATTCCTGTTATTTTTATATTTTTATTGACAGTAGTTTTACTGATTGTTTCATATTTTGTTATTGAATCAAAACAAAATAAAGAAATAGAAACTATAAAACAAGAATCAATTATAAAATATGAATTTAAAAAAAAGGAAGAATTAAAAAAATTTGTTCAAAATATAAAAAAAGATGTGAATGCAAATATAACAGGAGCAAAAACAAGATTACAAAAGATTGTATATGTTGCTTCAGGATATATACAAAGATTAAATCTTGATGGTAAAAATATAAACAATACTCTTGAGTATTTAAATAAAATAGAAAAGAAAACCGGTATATTCTTTGTTCTTTTTGAAAAAGACGGATTAAAGATTTACAGAGGTAAAAACATTATCTCTTATATTAGTGACTTAATTTTCAGTACGAAAAAAAATGATAAAGACAATAGGCTTGTCAAAGAATATATTTATTCTCAAGGAAATGATAACTTTCAATACTGGATAGATGATATTAAAAAAACAGTTAGAGTAAGTTTTTTTGATGTAATTCATGTTAAAAATAAATTATATTATTTAGGAGCATTTTCAATCATAAATAATCTAAGGTCAATAACAAAAAATACTATCTGCTCTTCTATTAAAAAAGATCATGACGATCATTTTTGGCTTTATGATTTTTCAAGCAAAGAAGTATATAATTTTTTTGGAAAGGATAAAACATATAATGTGAAAAGAATTTTAAAGAATTTTAAAAATAAGAGAAAATATATAATTTTGCATTACTATAAAAATCATGATAATGAAAATACAAATTTTAAAAACCAATCATATCTTTTTAAAAAATTTAAATTTGCTATTTCTATCAATTATAGTAAAAAACATATATTGCAAGATAAAATAGTACAAATAAATAATATTAAATACAAGTATAAAGTATTATTTTTGAAAATAGTATTTTATATATTATCGGTATCAATATTGATTATAATTTTTTCTTTTATTTTTTTAAGATTTGTAAAAGATGTTTTTAAAAGATACAACAGAAGGCTCAATCTAAGAAAAGAGTCTTTGCAACATTGGAAAAAAAGATTTGAGCTTGCTGTTATTGCTTCAAATGATGGGATGTGGGATATAGATTTTTCTAAAAATAGTATTTATTTTTCTAAAAAATGGCTTGATATATCCGAGTACAATAAAGATGAGATAAAGTCTTTTGCAGATTGGTTTTTATTAATTCATAAAGAAGATAGAGATAATGTACATAAGAAATTTAATGAAATAATAGAAGGTAAAAAAGAACATCTGATCTGTGAATACAGACTTAAAACTAAAAATCATGGGTACAAATGGATTTTAGCTCGTGGAAGAATATTTAAAAATGAAAAAAAAGCATTCAAAAGAATGCTTATGATGAGCATGGATATAGATAAAAATAAAAGGATATCCAAAGAATTATTGAATGTAGAAATGCTTGTAGAAGATGGCAGAATTATCATATTTAAATGCAATAACGATAAAGATTTAAGTGTAGAGTTTGTTTCTAACAGTATAAAAAGTTATGGCTATTTTAAGGATGATTTTGAGCATCGAAATATAAATTATATAGATATAGTTTATGAAAAAGATAAAAAATCACTCAAAGATACCATTTCTTTGAGTATTAAAACAGAACAAAAAAGTTTTTCCAAAATTTACAGGATTGTAGATAATGCTGGTAAAATAAGATGGATATATTCAAGAGTTATTTTGCTTAAGGATGATTTGGGGGATGTTAGATATCTTTATGGATATATTCATGATATTACAAAATTAAAAAGAGTTGAAGAGGATTTAAAGTTAAAAGTTAATGAAGAGATAGAGAAAAATAGACAAAAAGACAGTTATATAATACAGCAAAATAAACTCGCAGCCATGGGTGGAATGCTTGGCTCAATATCTCATCAATGGAGACAACCCTTAAATAATGTGCAACTGATTTTACATTTCTTAAGAGATAATTTTGATAATAAAAACTTCCAAAAAAAAGATTTACAGGAGTATATACAAAGGGCAAAAACACAGATAGAATATATGTCTCAAACAATAGATGATTTTAGAGATTTTTATAAGCCTTCAAAAAGTAAAAATAGTTTTGACATAAAGAATTTGATAGAATCATCACTTAAAATAATTGAAGAGCAATTTAACAAAAATGATATTTCTATAAAATTTTTGTGTGAAAATGGGATAGTTTCGTATAATTATGAAAATGAACTTAAGCAGAGTATTTTAAATATACTAAATAATGCAAAAGATGCTTTATTACAAAAAAAAGAAAAAAGTAACTTTAATGCATTTGTGAAAATAGAGGTGAAAATAGAGGATAGTTTTGCTATCATATCAATAGAAAATAATGGTGGAAATATTGAAAAAGATATTTTAGACAGAATTTTTGAGCCTTATTTTACAACAAAATTTGAAAAACAAGGCACGGGCATAGGACTTTATATGACAAAAGTAATCATTGAAAAGAATTTAAAAGGAAAGATTGAAGTGATAAATAAAAAAAATGGTGTTGAATTTAAAATAATATTACCAATGAAGGAAAAAAATGAATAAAACAAGAATTCTTTTAGTAGAAGATGAGAAGGATGCAAGAGATATTTTAGAATTTTATTTAAAAACACTATTTGATATTGTTGATGTTGCAAAAGATGGCGATGAAGGATACAAAATATTTAAAAATGAGTTTGACAAAGCAAATCATTATGATTTAATTGTAACTGATATTAAAATGCCTAAAATAGATGGACTAACAATGGTGGAAGAGATAACCAGGTTAAATAGTAATCAAAAATATATAATTGTTTCAGCCTATAAAGATGAGGATTATCTTTTAAGGGCAATAAGTTTAAATATAGCCGGTTATTTTGTGAAACCTTTGGATATAGACAAAATGATTGTACTTTTAAAAAAGATAAAAAAAGAGAGTCTATCTGAAAGCAAAGAAGACAAGTATATTATAATTCTAAATAAAACTTACAAATATAATAAAAAAACAAATATGCTTTATGACAATAATAAAAGTATAAAACTCTCGAAAAAAGAATCTTTACTGATAAAAGCCTTAATTAGTAATTTAAATAATATTATAAGTAACGAAGAATTAAAAAAAACTATCTGGAAAAATAAAATTGTATCAGATTCTACTCTAAGAACAACAATGAAAAGAGTTAAAGATAAGATTATTGATGATGATTTTATACTTTCAAGAAAAGGATTAGGGTATCAAATAGAAAAAATTCAATAAATTTGCAATTATTTTACAACAATTTTGCAATTTTATGATATACTTCTCTAAAATTTATTTTAAGGAGAAGAATATGTCAAGAACATCCGTTTTTAAAAAACTACTGATAACATCAGTTATTGCCTTTGGATTGGTTACTGCAGCAAATGCGGGTAAAAAAGAACATAAGTACATCATAGCGACTGCAAGTACCGGAGGTACCTACTATCCTGTAGGCGTCGGTATAGCTACAATAGCAAGTTTAAAACTTGCCAAAAAACACAAAATGACTTTTTCTGCTATGACAAGTGCAGGGAGCAGTGAAAATATAGATATGATTGATAAGGGTGAAGTTAACTTTGCAATTATTCAGGGCTTATTTGGTTCAATGGCATGGCAAGGTAAAGGAAAATATAAAGGACATCCAAAAAAGAACTTAAGAAGCATTACAATGCTGTGGCAAAATGTTGAACAATTTACTATTTATAAAAAATTTGCTAAAACCGGAAATATAATGGATTTAAAAAATCTTTATGGCAAAAGATTTTCAATCGGCAGTAGAAATTCAGGAAGTAGGGTTTCTGCTGAGACTATTATGGGTGCTTTAGGAATTGATTATAACAAAATGGATATCCAATATTTGGGATACAGTCCAAGTGCAACTTCTTTGCAAGATGGAAAAATCGAAGGCATGAATACACCTGCTGGAGTTCCAACAAGTGCTGTTACAAATGCATTCGCTACTATTGGTGCAAATAAGATTACTGTTTTGGAATTTAATGCTGACGAGTTGAAGAAAATAGATGCAAAATATCCTGTATGGTCACCTTTTGTGATAAAAGCTGGAACATACCCTGGACAAAAGAAAGATATACATACAATAGCTCAACCAAATCTTTTGGTTGTTACCAAAGATACTCCAGAAGAAACAGTCTATCTTTTGACAAAAACAATTTATGAAAATTTACCTTTCTTGCACTCTGTTCATAAAGCTACATTAGCTATGAGTTTACAAAAAGCAATAGATGGTCTTCCTATGCCGCTTCATCCAGGAGCCGCTAAATATTATAGAGAGATGGGTTTAAAAATTCCTGCTAGGTTAATAGCAAAATAGACTTATTGACCCATCACGGGTATGATATAGTGCATAAGATCAGTTAAGAATTGTGGCGAAGAAATTCGCCACAAGCTATTTGCAGGAGGTAATCACAATGAGTAAAGAGAGTTTGAGTAAGTTTATTTTTATTTATGCAGTGTTTATAGCACTTTTTCATTTTTATATAAATATTTGGGGCGGTATCAGTAATTTAAGATTTAATGCGGCACACTTTTCTCTTTTGGCATCTCTTGGTTTTTTAACATTTAGAGTATCCAAACACTCTTCTAAAGATATTATTCCGATATATGATATTTTCTTAGCTTTGCTTGCTTCAAGTATCATTATATATATGATATTTTTTGAAGATAGTTTTTATGCAGTTGCGCATAGCAACATGCGCCCATCAGATCTGTTTTATGCGAGTATTACTATATTGTTGGCTATAGAGATATTAAGAAGAACAACAGGATATATCATACCTATTATGATAATTATAGCAATAGGATATTTGCTTTATTTTGGTCAATATTTAACCGGAGTATTTGCTTTTGAGGGCATGGGAGTACATAGATTTTTATATAGAATGTTTTATACAGGTGAGGGGCCCTTTGGCCCGATAGCAACAATTTCTGCAACTTATGTATTTATGTTTATACTGTTTTCTTCTTTCTTAATGAAAAGTGGTGCAGGGGATTTTATAGTAGAACTTGCTTCTGTTGCAACTTCAAGGCTTAAGGGTGGAACAGGACATGTGGCACTTCTTAGTTCAGCTTTGATGGGAACAATATCAGGAAGTGCAGTGGCTAATGTAGTTTCTACAGGTTCAATAACAATCCCTATGATGAAAAATGCTAAATTCAAACCGATGTTTGCAGCTTCGGTGGAGACAAGTGCTAGTACCGGTGGGCAGATAATGCCCCCTATTATGGGAGCAGGTGCTTTTATTATGGCTCAAATGACCCAAATTGCTTATTCTACCATCATAGTCTTGTCAATCCTACCGGCAATTTTATATTTTATTTCTATATCTTTTTACATACATATACATGCTAAAAAATATAATATTGCTGCCGAAAAAACAAGTAAAAAGGCTTGGCCTATAGTTAGAGAAGGCTTTCACTTTCTGATTCCAATTGCTGTTTTGGTAGCACTTTTGATATATGGATTTACTCCGACCTATGCTGCTGGCATATCTATAGTTGTAATAATTGCGGCATCATATCTTACAAAGACAAAAAGGATGAATTTTAAACTTATTTTGGAAGCTTTGGCACAAGGGTCCCAAAATATGGTTGTTACCGGAACTTTGTTAGTTAGTATAGGCATAATAGTCGGTGTTATTAATATATCCGGGATCGGCATAACTCTATCTCAGTTAATCATAGAATGGTCTAACAATAATCTTTTTGTAGCTCTTATGTTGGTTTCTGTGGCAGCAATTGTATTAGGAATGGGACTCCCTACGACGGCTGCTTATGTGGTATTGGTTGTCTTGTCAGCTCCGGCATTGGTTGGTTTGATGTTAGATCCTGCAACGGCCGCTCTTGTAAGTGCAGGTGTTAGTGTCCCTCAAGCTACAATGTATTTGTTATCTGCTCATTTGATGGTATTTTGGCTTGCTCAAGTTTCAAACTTGACGCCACCTGTTTGTTTGGCTGCCTTTGCAGGAGCTGCGATAGCAGGAACTCCTCCTATGAGGACAGGATTTAAAGCTTTATCATTGGGGAAAGCTTTTTATATAATGCCACTTCTTTTTGCATTTAGTCCACTAATAACTGGAACCTGGCCTGAAAAAATTGAAGTTTTCATTTTTGCAATACCAGGATTTATGGGTATAGCTGCTATATCAGAGGGATTTTGGGATATAAAAATGACTATTTTTGAGAGAGCTTTGTTTGCAATTGCTACAATTCTTCTTTTCACTCAAGATAGTGTATTTCATTTAAAAAGTTATTTTGACTTGATCCAAATAACAAATATTGCCGGAGTTTTTGTTCTCGCATTAGCCATATTTATACATAAGTTCAGATATAAAAAAGTATCAATGCAAAAAGTTTCACAATTAATCTAAATAACTATGTCGCAACCAACACATTAAATCTTTATCAATAGGATTGCAATGGATATTTTTCAACTTTAAATCAATATCCAATGTATCCCCTTTTTTGATGTTTGGTGCTATAAAAAACAGATACCAGTCGACTAAATGTTTTGTTGCTTTTAGCATATTGTTTCCACCTTCAATCATTATGTAATTGTATTTTTTTATAAGTTCCAGATTATCTTCTATAAAAACTTTTCTATTTTTTATATTAAAAAGAGAGATAGTTTTATCAAATTCTTTTTGTTTTGAATAGATTAAGACATCAGGAGCTTTTGTGCCAACCATTCTACTGTCCAATGTCGGTCTATCCATTCTAACTGTATTACCGCCAATGACTAAAAGATCAATTTTTTCTCTTAATTTGTGTGTAAATTCTCTTGATTTATTGGAGCTGATTGTACCTGTATTGTAAGTTCCGTTTAGATTTTGAGCTATTTTAAAAAAAATAAATCTATCCTTTTGCCATTTTAAAAATGGCTCTATTAGCATATCACACTCTTTTTCCAAGCATTTTGTTGTAACTTTTATATTATGATTTCTTAAAGTCTCTATGCCACCTTTGGCAATCTTGTTTCTCTCAGTTGATCCTACAATTACCTCTTTAAAGTGTACAGACGACAAAAGTAAAGAGCACGGGGGAGTTGAGCCTTGATGATTACAAGGTTCTAGCGTTACATATATTTTACAATCATTAAATATATTGTTATGTTTTTTTAAAAGATAAGCATGCAGCACATTGGCATCTTTGATACTGTTTATTTTTTTATCATTTGTAAGATGCAAGTAAGCTTTTTTAACACATTCTAACTCTGCATGAGGCAATCCTTGTTTTTTGTGAGCTGCGATGGAGATGATTTGATTGTTTTTATCTGTTATTACTGCACCTACTGGAGGATTAGGATATGTCAGCCCTTGGTACTTCCAGGCTTCTTTTAAAGCCAAAGATAGAAAAAACTTATCATTTACCATTGAATATATGTGCGGGCTTTTAATATTTCATCATAAGGAATGGTAATTTGCTTATTTTTATCTTCTATAATTATATTTGCATCAGAAGCATTTAAAAGTTTTGCTATATATTTTTTTGCATGAATTGTTTTTAACTTTACCATTTCTCCTATTGAATTTTTAAAGTGAGAAGGTTTTTTTAGAGATCTTTCAATACCCGGAGAACTTACTTCTAAAAAATATTGACCGTTAACCGGTGGATTCGTGTCTATAATGGGGGATACTATTTTGGTTATTACTGAACATATATCAAGAGTTATTTTATCTTTAGAAGTTATATATATTCTAAAGATTTTTTGATCATTTTCTTCAGTAAGTTCTGTATCGTAGAGCATAACTCCATTATCTTCTAATATATTTTTTAAAGTCTCATTGTCAATCATTATTCTTGCCTGTTTTTAATTCTTTTTCTATTTTTGAAAAAAGTGTATCAATTTTTTGTTTTTTTTGAAGTTTTTCATCAAATTTAAAGTGAAATTTGGGACATCTGTACCATCCTTCATTTTGGAGAGTATAATTTTCCAAATAACCTCTAACTTTTTTCAAATGCTTTAAGACATATTGTTTTTCTTCATCATCAAAAAAACCTTGATCAAGATAAACATCCGCATCATATTTACCTCTTTTGCAATCAACTTCAGTTATAACCAATCCTTTTAAAACCATATCGCTTAGTGTAGCTATGGCTTCTGAGAGGATTTCTCTTAATATGCTCTCAGTTCTTTGTAATTTTATACTTTTTTTATTCAAAGGTTGCTCTCTCTTGTACTTTTTTAAAACTTTCTATAAAGTCACCCGGTTTAATATCATTATATCCTTCGATACCTATGCCACATTCATAACCCTTTGCAACCTCTTTGACATCATCTTTAAATCTTTTAAGTGATGAAATCTTACCTTCATATATAATAACACCTTCTCTTATGACTCTTACGCTAACACCACGATTAATAACACCATCAGTTACTATACATCCTGCGATAGCACCTATTTTTGGAACTTGAAAAACATCTCTAACTTCTGCTTGACCGATATCTTCTTCTTTGACTATAGGTGATAATAATCCGCCAAGAAGAGCTTTCACTTCATCAATCAAATCATAGATAACATTATAAGTTTTTATCTCAACGCCGAGTTTTTTAGCTTCCTCTTTTACAGACCCAGTAGGTCTTATATTAAAACCCATTATGATACAGTGTTCACTGGCACTTGCCAAAGAGATATCACTTTGAGTGATTCCGCTTACATCGCTGTGGATTATATTTACATTTACTTCTTCATTTTTTAGTTTTTCCAAACTTCCTTTAATTGCTTCTAAGCTACCAAGAGCATCGGCTTTTATGATGATAGGTAAGGATTTTAGTTTACCAAGAGCTATTTTTGAGCTTAATTCCTCAAAAGAGACTTTAGTAGATTTTGATAACTCTTTTTGTCTTTCATATTCAGCTCTTTTGCCGGCAAATTCTCTTGCAGTTTTTTCATCTTTTGTACTAAAAAGTTTTTCTCCGGCAGTTGCTATAGTATTCAATCCTACTATGGCACCTGTTTCACCAGGAGGAATAGAAGAGATAGGCTTTCCCATATCATCCATAAGTGCTTTGACTTTTCCGACTGCACTTCCTGAGACTATATTGTCACCTATATTTAAAGTACCATTTTTACATATTGCAGTAGCAACAGGTCCCCTTCCTTTTTCAAGTTTACTCTCTACAATGATAGCTTTGGCAGGAGCGTCTGGATTGGCTTGAAGCTCAAGAATATCAGCTTGAAGCAGTAAAACTTCAAGAAGTTCATCTACGCCTTCACCTGTTTTTGCAGACACATTAACAAATTCATACTCACCTCCCCAATCTATAGGTGTAATATCAAGTTCTGCCAAACCAGACTTAACAAGATCGGGATTTGATGCTTCTTTATCTATTTTGTTTATTGCTATTATAAAAGGTATATTGGCTGCTTTAGCATGGGAGATTGACTCCTTTGTTTGGGGTTTCACACCATCATCAGCTGCAACTACTATGACAGCAATATCAGTTAACTGAGCACCACGGGATCTCATTTTTGTAAATGCTTCATGCCCTG
>WFMT01000277.1 GCA_015488975.1 Campylobacteraceae bacterium
AATGTATCAAACACACTATTTAATGAATTCATATCAGTTATACTAAAAGTAGGCTTTTTGGTAATTCTTTTATTAAGTCCTTTTAAAACACTGCCACCAAATTCAATATATATATCATTGTAAGGATCTACATTTTCGATCGATTGTTTATATAAAACCGGTTCAATCAACTGTTTTGATAAAAGCTCAATCGCATCTTTTTTATTTTGATAAGGTTCAGATGTGACATTGGAGATAACTGGTGAGATAAATTCATCTTTTAGAAATTCTTGAAGATATGGTTTTAATGCATCTGAGGCGGATGCAAGTAAAGGGCAATGACTTGCTACTGACATATTCAATACTATCGCTCTTTTTGCACCTGCTTTTTTAAATATTTCTTCTAAATCAAAAAGATCTTTTTTTATACCTGCAACAACTATTTGTCCCTTGCTGTTATAATTAGCCGGCCAAATTTGCTTACCATTTGCTCTTGCTTTTTTTGCTATATTTTCAACATCTTTATCACTAAGCCCAATAAGTGCCATCATACCTGCATCAATGTTTTTGCAATCTTCTTGCATTAGCTTTCCTCTTTCGTGAGTAAGCCAAACTCCGTCAAGATAATCAAGTGCTCCAATACTAACAAGAGCAGAAAATTCACCCAAAGAGTGCCCCATAGCAGAAGATGCTCTTGTCATCATCTCATCTTCAAATATTTTATGTGCAATCGCGCTTATTAGTAAAATAGCAGGTTGAGTGAATTCTGTTCTTTCTAATTGATCATTTTCTTCAAAAAGTAATTTTTTAAAATCAACTTTTATTTTCTCACTTGCGTTATCTATCATATCTTTAGCAATCGTACTTGCTTGATAAAAGTCTTTACCCATTCCTGCGAATTGACTTCCCTGTCCGGGAAATAAAAAAACTGCTTTTTTAGTTTTTTGCATTGTTTAACTCTCCAAAATATTGTATTCTAAAATCTTTTTTCTTAAAGTATTTCTATTTATTCCAAATTCCTCTGATATTCTTAATTGTGATTTAAATTTTACCATTCCAGCTTTTATTAACGGTATTTCATATAGATAAAGATTTTTTCTATAATCATTTTTTGTACCAATTTTTTTCTCAAATAATTTTTGTAAAAACTGTAACAAATCTTTATCATCAAAAAATTCCTCAAAAAATGCTTTATAAATATCAAATTTCAAAGAATAACAATTCTCTTTTAATGAAAAGTTCAGCACAGACAATTTGATACTACTTTTTTTGTTAAAATTTAATTCTGCTTCATTTAAAAATTTCTTAGCTAAAGGGTATATATCTTCCTTTCTGTCTCTTAATGGCGGAATATTGATCCTTAAACTAAAAAATCTATCACTGATTTTGTCAGTTATATTTTTTTTTGTTGTCGCAATAATTCTGGTTTTAAATTTTTTTAAATTTTTTTCAAATAAATCAATATGCTGTATCATATCAAAATTTTTTATGATTAATTTACTGTTTTGAGACAATAAGTGTATAATATTATCAATATTAGTATCTGCATCTACGACAGGTGCATTCAAAATATACTTAGCCAATAAAGTTTTACCTACACCAACTTCACCTTGAATTAATGCATTAATATCAATACTTCTTAATATATTCGCAGATTTAAGGACCTCTTTTGAGGCCCTGCTGTTTGCAATAAAATTAATCGCAGCCACAACCTGTTCCGCAACCGCAAGATTCTCCACCTCCGACAACACCGCTTGAAATTTCATTTGAAGTTGCATCTCTAAGCCCCAATAAAGAAACACTAAACATTAAGTCTTTACCAGCCAATGGATGATTGAAATCTACATTTACATTTTCATCATCAAAACTTTTTACAACAACTTGTACAGTATTGCCATCTTCACCTTGACCATACAACACCATTCCTTCTTCTAATTCAATACCGGCAAATTGCTCTTTTGGAAGTGTTTGAACAGCATCAGTATTAATTTCACCATACCCGTCTTTTGCTAAAATAGATACATCGGCTTTATCTCCGACATTAAGCTCATTAACTTTACTTTCTAAACCAGGTATGATTTGACCCTTGCCACTAATATATTCTAATGGCTCTTTTCCAACATTACTATCTAACACTTCACCCGTATTTGCATCTTTTAATTCGTACTCCAAAGATACAACTTTATTATCACCAATTGACATCTTAACTCCTATAATATATTTGAATATTGATTGTAACCAAAATAAGTTTTATTATAGCTTTAACTTAAATTTGGATATGTTTTTTGAGTGAAATTTTATAGTTTTTTTGACTGTTTTGCTTCTTTAGAGCCTGGATATTTCATTATTAATATTTTCTTAAACTTATTTGCATCCTTATTGTCTCCTAATTTTTTAAATGACAAAAAAGTATGTAAAAGTAATGTGGGCGTAAAGGTAGTAGTTTTTCCATACAAAGATATGCTTTTTTTATAATAGCTGATTGCCTTTGAATAATTTTTATTATGATAACTAATTTCACCTAAATAGAAATTACTTGTTGCAGGTAAATGTCCCTTTTTTATGCTTTGTATAAAAAATATTTTTGCTTTAGAATAATTCTTATTTTTATAAAGTTTTTTTGCTTCTTTAAATAGTGCTTTACCGCTTTTTGAAGCCAAAGTATTATTAAGATTATTTTGCTCTAATGCAGTAATTTTCTGATTTAGTTTATTTCGCAAAATATTTATTTTAGAATTAAAATCATCTTTTGAGATATATGAATTATTGATAGAATCAATAAGCGAACTAATCTCTGATAAAACTAATTTGATTTTTTGAAAATTTTGTTTTTGTATACTTTTTGTAGTATTTAAATCATTATCAATATTTTGTATTTTTATAGAAATATTTGCATCACTTTGTTGTAACTGAAAAAATTTTTTTTCGATTTTTGCAATCCTTAAATTTTGTGATTCTACAACACTTCTGACACCATCTATTTTTTCTTGTATATTCGTTAAATCTGACTTAACAAAACCAATATTTGTAGATAAAGATTTAACTTCTTTTTTATTTTTAAGTATTACTTTTTCATTATTTGTAAGACCATATGGGTTTGGTAAATTAATATTACCTGCGTCAAAAGCAGAAGGTTCTGCTGCCAAAGAAAAAACAGCCAATAGCAGTAATGTAAAAAATAACCTCAAGAACATATCTCCTTTTTTAAAAAGGCTTCAGCACTAAAATACTGAAGCTTACACTAATCCACCAATATACTTGATTTAATTCTAAATAATTTATATGTTATATTATGGTAAAAATTCGAAATCAACCCTTCTATTTTTAGCCCAACAAGCTCTTGTATGTTGAGTACAGACAGGGTTACTTTTACCATAACTTATAATCATTAATCTACTGGTATTTACGCCTAATGCAGATAATGTTGTTTTTACTCTATTTGCTCTTCTTAATCCAAGGGCATAGTTATACTCATCACTTCCCCACTCATCACAATTTCCTTCAAGCTTGACAGAAAAATCTTTTGCAGCAGGTGAATTTATAAGTTTTGCATCAAAAACTACTAAAGGTTTTTGATCTTTTCTAATATTATACTTATTAAAATTAAAATGTATTATTTTTACCTCTTGCTCCAACTGTGCAATCTGGTAGTTGACGCTATTTTTATTAACATTATTCCCATTATTTGCTGATTGCATGCCAGTACTGCTCATTTGGCTATTCATGTTTGAAATTTTTGTATCAGCTGACTGTGGCTTTTGCTGTGTGCTCATCTGAGCATTTTTAGTCATATCCACCTCTGGAGTTTTTTTGCTACATCCTGTAAATAATAAAAGAGCTGTTCCTATCCCTATAAATACTATCTTTTTCACATCAAGTCCTTTTTAAATGTTTTTATTATTCTACCATTTTTTTCTTAAATTACCAATCAATGGATTGAATTTTTCCAATTTTTAATGGAAAAAGAAAACTTTTGTTAGAATATAATCTAATAATTCCCAATGCTGATTGGCCCTTATAGTTTTTAATAAACATTATCGTCTCACCTTTATTTGCAAATCTTGGAAAATAATTTTTACCTGTTGCAGTTAATTGTCTTATATATTGGGTTTTGGTTGATATTAGATAAAGATTAAAACTATTTTTGCCAAATTCGCTATCTCCTTCTCTTCTTGAAAATACTATGTAATTATCATAAGAGCTAAATGAGCTTATATTCCTACCCTGATATACAAGTTGCTCTACTGGTGCATTAATATTAAATCTTTTTGCGAAAATATTGGGATATCCTAGTCTGTCAGATACAAACGCAAATCTCGTTTCATTGTCGATAAAATTTCCACTAACATCAATACCTGGAAATTTTGTTAATCTCTCTTTTCTTTTAGTTTTAATATTATAAAGATAAACATCTGGTTGATCATGTGGCGCCATTGTAAGCAATAGTTTTGTGCCATCTTTACTAACATCAGAACAAACAAGCATGCCTTGGCTTGATATTATTTTAGTTCGTGTCCCTTTGTCTAGATTTACTCTATAAAGCACTGGAATTCTTCCGTTATAAGATGAATA
>WFMT01000278.1 GCA_015488975.1 Campylobacteraceae bacterium
AAACTATGTTGATAGATTGAAGATCAGGGTTAATGGATGAGATTTAAATGATTAATACAATATGCTTAGATAAAAATTACAGCACAGCAAGACTAGTGACAAAAGAAAGACATGAAATAGTTAATAGTCCTACTGATAAATTTGAGTCTTTTTTGTTTTTACCAGAAGGAGAAGGCAGAAAAAGCGAAGGTGGTCTTAGAACTCAAAGATATTATAAACAATCTTATGAAAGTAAGCCTTTGATAAGTATAGTTACGGTAGTTTTTAATGGTGAAGAGTTCTTAGAAGAGACTATACAAAGTGTGATAAACCAAACTTATGACAATGTGGAGTATATCATCATAGACGGTGGCTCTACTGATGGTACTGTTGATATTATTAAGAAGTATGAAGATAGGATTGATTATTGGGTTAGCGAACATGATAATGGAATTTACGATGCAATGAATAAAGGTATTTCCTTATGTAGTGGTGAATGGATTAACTTTATGAATGCTGGAGATAGTTTTTATGATAATGAAGTTATTTTAACTATGTTTGATGAAGTTAATTATGATAATTTGGTCATACATGGTAAAGTGGCAGTGTATTATGAAAATTATTTTATATCACTATATGGAGATGAGAAAATATTTCCACATCAAGCATCATTTTTTAGAGCAACATATATGAAAGAATTGAAATTTGATTTATCTTTGAAAATTTTTGCTGATGGTGAGCTGTTGTTAAGATTACAAGGGCTTGAAAGATATAAAGAAAAATATGTCGATAAGGTTGTAGCAAGATTTTATTTAGGCGGAATCGGAAATCATCCAAGATTTTTTTTCAAAAGACTTAAAGAAGAGTATTCCATAAAAAATAGGCGCGGCATAAATTTTTCAACTAGATGGTTGTTAGTGAAATTTTTAGATTTGTTTGGATATATGGTTTATAAAGTCTTTGGAGAAGAAGTTTATTATACAAAATTTCAAAAAAAATTATTAAAATACATAAGCAAGAAAGCAGATAGATGAATCATAGTATATCGAAAATAATAAGAAATAAAATATTTTATCCATTTTGGAAAAAATTAAACAGTTTATCCATGTATGGGATGAATTTTGGAGTTGCGAGTGGCTATGCAGATTATAGCGGTGAATTACATATTATTCAAACTATTAAAAAAAATTTACCAGTTGGGGGGATAGTGTTTGATGTCGGAGCTAATGTTGGTGATTGGTCAAAGTTTATTGTAAAAGAATATAAAGATTTAGATTATAGTCTCTTTATGTTTGAACCTGCATCGTCAGCTTATAAGCACCTCCAAAAAAATATAGAAAAGACTCAAAATAGGTTTTTTTATAAGATTGGCTTTGGAGATAAAAAAGAAAAAATAAAAATATATTATGACAATGAAGCACAAGGAAGTGCTGGAGCATTTATGAAAGATGCAAAATATTCAGAAGAGATTGAAATAGATACAATAGATAGATTTTGTTTGAAGCATGATATACAAAAAATTGACTTTCTAAAAATGGATGTTCAAGGTTATGAATATAATATCTTAGTTGGTGCAAAACAAATGCTTGCAAATGGTAAAATACAATATATACAATTTGAATTTGATGAACCAAATATTGAAAATAGGATATTTTTTAAGGATTTTTGGGAATTATTAAGTGATGAGTATCATATTTATCATTCGTTATATAATGGCTTAGTTAAAGTTGAAAAGTATCATTATGAATTAGAAAATTTTAGATGTATGAATTATTTAGCTATAAAGAAGTAGTGTGATTATTGGTAAAATAATTGGTGGATTAGGGAATCAAATGTTCCAGTATACTTTTTATAAGTATTTATCAATAGATAAAAAAGTTGATTTGAAATTAGACTTATCATCATTTGAAAACTACCATCTACACAATGGCTATGAGCTTGAAAATGTTTTTGATGTTGGAGAATTTATGGCAACACAAGATGAAATAAAGAAGTATAAGTCAAAAGTTCCTTTATTTTTTAAAATAGAAAATAAATTTTTGAATAAAAATATTATTTTTGGCAAATCGCATATAAGAGAAAATAAATTTCAAATAAATTTGAAAATTTTTGATGATGATTTTGATGATTTTTATGTGGAAGGCTATTTTCAAACATATAAATATATTCAGCAAATTGATAATAAAATTTTTAAGTTTAAAACAGAATTAGATAATAGAGAACATGATGTATTTACGGGGGATACCGTTGCTATTCACATTAGGGGTGGCGATTACATAACGAATAAGGCAGATAAAAAGTTATTTGGTAATATTTGCACTTCGGAGTATTATAAAAATGCAATTAGACATATGAAAGAACATTTAAAAGCTTCTAAATTTATCGTATTTACAAATGATACTGCATATGCTATGGAAGTATTAAAGGGGGAGAGCTTTACACTTGTTGATTGGAATATGGGTAAAAATAGCTTTAGGGATATGTTTTTAATGACACAATGCAGGCATAATATTATTGCAAATAGTAGTTTTAGTTGGTGGGGTGCTTGGTTAAATAACAACCCTGATAAGATTGTTGTTGCACCTATGAGATGGTTTAATAATAAAAATATAAATCAAACTAATATTATTCCTTTGAATTGGATAAGATTGGAATCGTGATGCATACACTAGTTTCTATAATTATGCCAGCATATAATGCAGAAAAATATATTGCAGAAGCAATAGACTCTGTTTTGCAACAGAGTTTTTCGGCTTGGGAATTGATAATTATAGATGATTGTTCGAGTGATGCTACGAAAAATATTATTGTAACATATCAAAACAACGATAAGCGTATCAAGCCTATTTATTTGAGTAAAAATGGTGGCAGACCTTCTATAGCAAAAAATTTTGGACTTAAAAAAGCCATTGGGAAATATATAGCATTTTTAGATAGTGATGATATTTGGATGCCAGAGAAACTTGCAAAACAAGTAGAAGCTATGCAACAAAATAGTAATTGTGGTTTATGTTATACGGGTGGATTTTGGATAGATAAGCAAGGCAATCAAATAAAAAGCTTTTTACCCAGGTATAGAAGTGGTAATTTGCTTTATAAGATGCTCAAACGCTATGAACTTAATAATCAATCAGTGCTTATTACAAAGCAAGCTCTTATGAGTACCTTGGGTGGATTTAATGAAGCAATTATAATTGGTGAAGATTATAATCTATTTATGCATATTATGAATACTTATAAAACTTGTAGTATTCAAGAGCATTTGATAAAATATCGTATTCATAGTAATGCCATCACGAAAAAAACAAGAAGAGTCTCCGATGGTGTTCTGGTGACCATAAAGGAGCTAAAACTTTTTCAAAAGTTCCCTTTTTATGCAATATTGACTTATCTTAAGGCAATTAGATTTAAATATATTACAAAAACATGGAAGTAAAGAATTATCATACCTCATAAATGCAGATTGGTCATGGTTAAAATATTTAAATAAAATATAAGTATATATCTGATAATATGTACATATATTAGAAATAAAAAAGGGGATTGCTATGTTGGAACTTGGTATTTCTCAGGCTCAGGCACAGTTTACGAAGCTTTTAACGCAAACTGTATTTATAGTAGATAAAAAAGTTCATAAAAAAAAGGCTGTCATAATGCCCTTTGAAGAGTATGAAAAATTAATAAGAAAATCTTATATAC
>WFMT01000279.1 GCA_015488975.1 Campylobacteraceae bacterium
TGAAAGTACTATTTATGGTATGGATGAGAGTTTACAATACTCAATGCCCTGTATATCTGCTCATACAATACAACTTTAGCTATCTTGTGAGATAATGTCATCTTGCTTAAAGAGATTACATTATCTGCATTATTTAAAAATTTTTCTTCAAAACCAAATGCTCCTGCTATAAAAAAATTTATATCATAAAACTTATTAAATATATTACTAAATTCCATGCTATCGAGCATTTTACCTCTTTCATGTAAAAATATATTGTAAGTTCCTAAATTGTTTTCCAAAACCTCACTATAACTTTTCTTTGCCTCTGTTGCATCCTTTTTTTGTGATAATGCAATTTTTTTATTAAATAAACAAATGCCTTTTATATTGGCATACCTTCCAATCATTTTTTTGTAACTCTCAACAATAACCGTATATTCATCTTTTTTTTCTTTTTCTATACTAAAAACTGTTATTTTATGCAATTTTTGTATCATCTTTGCTAAAAAATATTAAAAAATCACTAATTGTCTTTTTAAGCTCACCTCTTTGAACTATCATATCAATTAATCCATGTTCTAATAAAAATTCTGATTTTTGAAATCCAACAGGTAAATCAGTTCCGATTGTTTGCTTTATAACCCTTTGTCCGGCAAAACCTATAAGAGCTCCAGGCTCCGCCATAATGATATCACCAAGCCATGCAAAAGATGCACTAACACCACCCATAGTCGGATCAGTCAAAATAGAAATATAAGGCAACTTTGCGTCATCAAGTTTAGCCAAAGCAGCAGAAGTTTTAGACATTTGCAATAATGCAAAAGTACTCTCTTGCATTCTAGCTCCACCACTTGCACTTACGATAATAAGAGGAGTTTTTTTATCTAAAGCTCTATTTACGGCACGAACTATTTTTTCACCTTCGACCGAACCTAAACTTCCTCCCATAAATGAAAAGTCAAAAATTACAATCTGTGATAATATACCATTTATCTTGCATTCTCCACTAATAGCAGATGAATTTTTACCTGTTTTTTCAGTATTTTCGATTATTCTCTTCTTGTATGATTTTTTATCAACAAAATTCAAGGGATCATTTGCCTTTAAATCTTTATCAAACTCAATGAAACTTTCTTTATCACAAATAATTTTTATCCGTTGATCAACCGATATTCTCATATGAAAATTACACTTGGGACAAACATTAAGTAAATTTTCCACTTCTTTATAATACATTAAAGAATTGCAAGATTTACATTTTACCCAATGACTTGGAGCCTCCTCACTTGAGGGCTGCTGTCTTCGTATTTTACTAAAAATATTACCAAAATTCATAATCAACCTTTTATAAGTTTTAACAATCTATCAAATATCTTTTTATCTTTTGAAACTAATAAAAATTTTCCTTCATTATAGATATATATATCCTCACACATATATAAGCCTGCGCAAACATCATACTCTCTTGGAATGCCTTCAAAAATTACAAATTGAACTTCATGCGCATATGCTAAAGATAAAGCTATTGCACCCGGGCTTCTGTATTTTATACTTTCATTGTTCATAAGATATACCAGCTTCTTTGAGGCATAAGCTCTTTCATAAATACCTATTGTAGCATAATTATTTATTATAACATCTGAAAAATTCAAATCATACAATTTTGCTTTTTTGAAACTTGTATGGTTTTTTATAAATATATCAGAATTTGCAAAATTTACGATTACCGCCTCACTCACCCTGCCATCTTGCTTCCTTGCAACTGAACTTCCAAAATATGGTAAATTAGATATAAAATTTTCACTTCCGTCTATCGGATCTATAATAATCTCATCAAGACCTTCACCAAATACCCCACACTCTTCAGAAATAATTTTACCGTATTTTGATAAATACTTTATAAATACTTCCTCAGCTTTTATATCAATTACCCTGCTTATATCCCCACCAGCTCCTTTTTTGACTTCCTTGGATAAATCAATACCTTTTTCATTTATAATTTTTAAAATTTCTTTATTGGCTAAAATTACAGAATCTGTAAAATTCATATTATCTTTTCTTGTCTCTTTAATGATTTGATAATAAAATGAGCAGCTTCTTTGCCGTCATTTGCCGCAGTAACAACAAGATCAGCACCTCTTTGACAATCTCCTCCTGCAAAAATACCTTTTTTGCTTGTTTCATAATGCTCATCCACAATCACACCACCATACTTATTTACTTCTATGCCGTTTTCTGCCAAAAACGATGGTATCTCATGCTCAAATCCAAGAGAAAATATGACAATATCTGTATCTATTCTAAAATCACTGCCTTTTATCACTTCCACTTTTTGCCTGCCTGTACTATCTTTTTCTGTAAGCATTGTTTTTTTCATTCCTACTGCAATAACCTTTTTATCACTATTTAAAATAATTTCTTTTGGCGTTACATTAAAAATAAATTGAGTACCTTCATCATAAGCATTCTTGATCTCTTTTTTGGATCCAGGCATATTGGCTCTATCTCTTCTATAAAGGCATTTTACACTTTTTGCACCTTCTCTTATAGCAGTTCTGACACAATCCATAGCAGTATCTCCACCACCTATTACAACTACACTTTTATCCTTTACATCATATTTTTCATCATAAGACTCATGAAATAGTTTTTTTTGAATATTTATTAAAAAATCAAGTGCTCTTAGTGTACCGCTGCTTTGTTCATTTATTATATTTGCTTTTTTAGGTTTTTGTGCTCCAATACCTATAAATATCCCATTGCATCTTTTAGAAATTTCTGAAAAGGATATATCTTTACCGACTTCACAATTAAGTATCAAGTTAAGTCCTGCATCTTTTAGCCACTCATATCGTCTTTGAACAACTTTTTTATTTAGTTTAAAATTTGGTATTCCGTATGTCAGCAAACCTCCAGGTCTTGAAGCCTTTTCATACATATCAACACCAATACCTGCTCTTAAAATGTAAGTCGCAACTGACATGCTAGAAGGTCCTGATCCTATAACTGCAACTCTTTTGTCACTACTTACACCTGGAAACACAGGCTTTAAGCCATGTTTAAAACCATTTTCAGATATAAAGGTTTCTATTGAGCCTATCGTTATAGCACCAAATCCATCTTGATTTAAAGTACAATCTCCTTCACAAAGTCTATCAACCGGACAAATCCTCCCAGTAATCTCTGGAAACGGATTTGACTCATTTGAGAGATTAAATGCCAGTTTTTTATCAATATTTGCTGTTGCTTTTAGCCAAAATGGAATATAATTATGAAGAGGACATTTATTGTGACAGTACGGATCTCCACACTGGATACACCTTTCAGCCTGAGTAGATGCATCATTGGTTTTAAATATCTCATAAATCTCTTTATAGTCTTTTATCCTTTCATTTGAGCCTCTTCTTTCAGGATCAATTCTTTCTAATTCAGTAAAATTTTGCATATCAATCCCCCTCATCTGGATTTAATGGAGTTTTAGTCAAATCTTTTGGCCTTATCATCCAAAACTCTCTAACTTCATGTCTGTAATTGTCTAATATGTATTTTGCTTTATTGCTGCTTGTCTCGTTTATATAATCTCTCAGTAATTTTTTTAAAAAATGCTTAGCTTCATCTGTTTCATCACTGTCAATTCTTCTTGCAACAACAAGCTCTTGGTTTAGCCTATCGATAAAACCCCTGTCTTTATCGTATACGAAAGCTACACCACCTGTCATTCCTGCTGCAAAATTAATTCCAGTATTGCCAAGTATAACAGATACTCCACCTGTCATATACTCACAGGCATGATCTCCAACCCCTTCAACTACCGCAGTAGCTCCGGAATTTCTAACACAAAACCTTTCACCCACATTTCCAACTGCATAAAATTTACCACCTGTAGCACCATAAAGACAAGCATTTCCGGCACTTGAAA
>WFMT01000280.1 GCA_015488975.1 Campylobacteraceae bacterium
CAAGACCCAAAAGAAGTTTTAAACCAGGCACTTTTTGAAAGTTCAAATAATGAGATGGTAATCGTAAGAGATATTGAATTTTATTCGCTTTGTGAACATCATCTTTTGCCTATCATCGGCAGAGCACATATTGCATATATACCTGATGGCAAGGTTGTCGGACTTTCTAAAATACCAAGATTGGTAGAAGTATATGCAAGGAGACTTCAAATTCAAGAACGCTTAACTGAACAAATAGCAGAAGTTATAAATGATATAATTGAGCCAAAAGGTGTGGGAGTGGTACTTCAAGCGAGACATATGTGTATGGAGATGAGAGGTGTGGAAAAGTCAAACAGTTCTACGATTACTTCTGCTTTAAGAGGAATATTCTTAAAAGATAAAACAAGAAAAGAATTTTTTGATATTATAAATACTCCACAAACAAACAGATTTTAAATTCTCCTAATGTAAATAAAAGGAAGTCGTTGAAAAGAATTGCCAAAAAGTTAAAAAACAATACTCTTTCTCCTCTTTTTGGATTGATAACAAAAATAAGTTCAACGATTATAGAAGTACAAGGGTTAAACCCGGGTATAAGTGATATCGTTGAGATAGTAAGAGAATATGACAGCAGTAGTGAACTTGGAATGGTTACAGAAGTAAGAGGAGAAAAATTTTATATTTCGCCTTTTGGTTTTATGGAGGGTTTCAAGGTAGGAGATAAAGTATTTTTAAACAATAGTGGACTTAGCATCCCTGTTTGTGATGATCTTTTGGGTAGAGTAGTCGATCCGTTTATGAGGCCGAAAGATGGTGGCGATGTTTTGAAAAAAACAAAGCTTATGCCTATTATGAAGCCTCCTATTGAAGCTATGAAAAGAGGTATCATTGATACGACTTTTTCAGTTGGTGTTAAAAGTATAGATGGGCTTTTGACTTGTGGAAAAGGTCAAAAAATGGGTATATTTGCTGGAAGTGGTGTTGGGAAGTCAACTCTTATGGGAATGATTGTAAAAGGAAGCAATGCCCCCATAAAAATAGTAGCACTTATTGGCGAAAGAGGCAGAGAAGTTCCTGAATTTATCCAAAAAAACTTAAATAATGATTTAAGCGATACCGTGATAGTAGTTGCTACAAGTGATGATTCTCCCCTTATGAGAAAATATGGAGCATTTGCGGCTATGAGTGTGGCAGAGTACTTTAAAGAACAAGGAAGAGATGTACTTTTTATCATGGATTCGATTACGAGATTTGCTATGGCTCAAAGAGAGATAGGGCTCGCACTTGGTGAGCCACCTACTTCAAAGGGGTATCCTCCGTCAGTTTTATCTTTACTGCCCCAATTAATGGAAAGAGCAGGAAAAGAAGATGGCAAAGGCTCAATCACGGCATTTTTTACTGTGCTTGTTGAAGGAGATGACCTTAGTGACCCTATAGCTGATCAAAGCAGAAGCATTCTTGATGGGCATATAGTGCTAAGTCGTGAAATGACTGATTTTGGGATTTATCCGCCTATTGATATACTCAAAAGCGCATCCAGGGTTATGAACGATATAATAAAAGATAAACATAAATTTGCTGCCATAACATTTAAAAAACTATATTCTATCTTGAAAGATAATGAAGTGCTTATACGAATCGGAGCTTATCAAAAAGGAACTGACAAGGAACTTGATTTTGCCATAGATAAAAAAAGAGATATGGAGGAATTTTTAAAGCAACCTCCTGCTGTTCTTGAAGAGTATGAAAATATAGTGGATAATCTTATAAATATAATAGAAAGAAGAGAAAATGAAAGATTATAATTGACCTTACGCATTTTTTCTTAAAAAGTCCTACTTTTCGTAAGTTTTAAAGGATTATAAGGACTTTAGTCTCTATCGCTATAACGAGCTTTGCTTATTATAGCGCGTAAGGTCAGATTATAATTTAAGCGAAATATAATATATAATATCGTAATATTCAAAAATCAAATAGGATATATTTTATCCTAATTAAATGAGGAATAAATATAATGAGAGTTTACTTAGACAATAATGCAACAACTATAGTAGATCCTGAAGTTGAAAAGCTGATGAATCCGTTTTTTTGCCAAATGTATGGTAATCCAAATTCATTACATCAATTTGGAAGTGAAACACATCCGGCGCTCTCAGTAGCGATGGATAGGCTGTATGATGGTATAAATGCTAAAGATAGTGATGATGTTATAGTAACTTCATGTGCTACTGAAAGCAATAACTGGGTCTTACAGGGAATTTACTTTGACAAGATAAAAAATGCAGATAAAAATCACATCATAACAAGTTCGGTTGAACATCCCTCTATCATAGCAACTTGTAGATTTTTGGAAACTCTTGGTGTTAGAGTTACTTACCTGCCTGTAAACCATGAGGGTGTAATCAATATCAATGACTTAAAAGAAGCGATTGACGAAGAGACTGCTCTTGTTTCAATCATGTGGGCAAATAATGAAACTGGAATGATTTTTCCTATAGAAGAGATAGGGCAGGTTTGCAAAGAAAAGGGTGTACTTTTTCATAGTGATGGAGTTCAGGCCATTGGTAAAATAGCAGTAGATGTTCAAAAAGCAGGTGTTGACTTTATGAGTTTTTCAGCCCATAAGTTTCACGGACCAAAGGGTGTGGGAGGATTATATATAAAAGACAGTATTGCCTTAACCTCTTTGTTGCACGGAGGTGAGCACATGGGTGGCAGAAGAAGTGGGACTTTAAATGTTGCGGGTATTGTCGCGATGGGTAAAGCTATGGAGTTAGCTGTCAAATACCAAGAATATGAGTATAAAGAAGTAACCAGACTTAGGAATAAGCTTGAAGATGCACTTTTGGAAATACCAGATGTTTTTGTAGTTGGCAATAAAAAAGATAGAGTGCCAAATACTATTTTAGCAAGTATAAAAGGTGTTGAGGGCGAGGGAATGCTTTGGGACTTAAATCAATACGGTATAGCTGCTAGCACAGGTAGTGCATGTGCTAGTGAAGATTTGGAATCAAATCCTGTTATGGAAGCTATAGGAGCAGAAGCTGACCTTGCTCATACGGCATTGAGACTTAGTTTAAGCAGGTTTACTACGGAAGAAGAGATAGATTATACGATTTTACATATCAAACAGGCGATAAAAAGATTGAGAGCTATATCAAGCACTTTTTCATATACGCCAAAAAACCATAAAAGTGGACTTTAGGAGAAAAAATGGCAAAAAATGATTTAATAAGCGGAAATATTTGGGATGAGTATTCTCAAACTGTACAAGATAGAATGAATAATCCAAAAAATATGGGTGAGATAACTGAAGAAGATGCCCAAAAGCTTGGAGGCAAACTGATAGTAGCAGACTTTGGGGCTGAGAGTTGTGGCGACGCTGTAAGACTTTACTGGGTAGTAGATGAAAAAACAGATAAGATAATAGAAGCTAAATTTAAAAGTTTTGGATGTGGAACAGCCATAGCAAGCAGTGATACAATGGTAGATCTTTGTAAAGGCAAGAGTGTAGGCGAAGCTGTTAAGATAACCAATATAGATGTAGAGCATGCCATGCGTGATACCCCCGAACATGCCGCAGTGCCTCCTCAAAAAATGCACTGTTCTGTTATGGCTTATGATGTTATAAAAAGAGCTGCAGCCCAATATAAGGGTGTAGATGAAGCAAGTTTTGAAGATGAGATTATCGTGTGTGAATGTGCTAGAGTGAGCCTTGGAACTATAAGAGATGTTATAAAAATAAATGATTTAAAAACAGTAGAACAGATAACAGACTATACAAAAGCCGGAGCATTTTGTAAATCCTGTATAAAACCGGGCGGACATGAAGAAAGAGAATATTATCTTGTTGATATATTGGCCGAAACCAGAGCTGAAATGGAAAAAGAGATATTAGAAGAAAGTGAAAAAACAGGTAAAGAAATACCATTTAAAGAGATGACAGTTGTTCAAATATTAAAAGCTGTTGAGAGTATCATAGATGAAAATATAAGACCTATGCTTGTAATGGATGGCGGAAATCTTGAAATACTTGATATAAAAGAAAATGAAAATTATACAGATATTTACATCAGGTATTTAGGAGCATGCAACGGTTGTGCAAGCAGTGCAACAGGTACGCTCTATGCTATAGAAGCCATATTGAAAGAAAAACTTGATGAGAGTATAAGGATTTTGCCTATATAAATAATGAGACCACTGCACAATACAGACACCCATAAAAGTATAGTTTTGGGTGAGATTTGTGATATAAATTTTGAAGGACTAATTAAAGTTAATTCAAAAAATTTATCTTGCAAAGATTGCCCAAAACTAGACTTCTCCTTGGGTATCAATAAGTAGAGTTGGATGTATGGCTACCATTACAATCCATTTTATCAAACTTATGGAATTATTTAGATAACATATCAGTATGAAACATAATGATTTAGACTTAAAAAATTGGAAAAAGATAGATATAAATACAGATTCTCTTTGGATGATAAATGAAAGAGATAAAAGTGGTAAGCATAAAAATATTTATCATGGTAATTTCATGCCCCAAATTCCAAACCAATTAATCAGAAGATATACAAAAGAAAACGAACTAATATTAGAGCCATTTATGGGAAGTGGCACAACACTTTTTGAATGTGAAAAATTAAACCGTAAGTATATAGGATTTGATATAAATCCAGAAATGTTAGAGTATGTAAATAAAAGCATGAATGATGGAAATTATACAAAAAATTTTTATATTAACCATTGTAATTCGTTAGATGAATTACAAGTAAATCAAAATATAGAAAAGGCAGAAAAAAATTTAATTCTAAAAATATACAATTTATAATTCAAGGTAAAAGAATTAATGGCGAAAAAGAAGATCAATAATCAAACAGAATTAGCAAAAATGTTAGGTATTTCTAAAAATCAGTTATCAAATATTTTATCTAATAAGTTTAATCCTATCAAAAGCAATGTTATTGAGTTATCAGAATTTTTAGAGGTAAGTCCATTAGAGATTATTGAGAATAAAAAGGCTGAAAAATGAATTATATAGGCTCAAAGTTTAAATTATCTTCTTGGATAGAAGAAGAAGTTAAAAAAGTAGTTGGTAATGATTTGTCTCAAAAAGTATTTTGTGATATATTTGCTGGAACTGGGATAGTTGGACGAACTTTTAAAAAGGAAGTTAAGCAAGTAATTGCAAATGATTTAGAACATTACAGTTATATTCTTAATAAAAATTACATAGAAAATCATGAAGAAATAAGAGATAAAGAAAATTATATTGAAGAACTTAATAATCTACCATTGATAGATAATGGTTTTATATATCAAAACTACTGCATGGGTAGCGGAAGCGATAGGCAATATTTTAGTGATGAAAATGGCAAAAAGATAGATACCATAAGAACTCAAATCAAGCAATGGTATGAGAATGATAAAATAGATGATAATTTATATTATTTTTTATTAACATCATTAATTGAAAGTGCTGATAAAGTGGCAAATACTGCTAGCGTTTATGGAGCATTTTTGAAGCATATTAAAAAATCTGCTTCAAAAGAACTAATATTAGAACCTGCTAATTTTATAGAAAATGACAATTCCCATCAAGTTTTTAATATGGATAGCAACCAACTAATTAAAAATATAAGTGGAGATATTTTATATCTTGACCCCCCGTATAACCAAAGACAATATAGCTCTAATTATCATTTGCTGAATACTATTACAAAATATGAACCATTTGAACCGAAAGGTAAAACAGGATTGCCACAATATAATCGTTCAAATTATTGTAAAAAAGCTGAAGTTAAAAATAGTTTTGAAGAACTTATTAAAAATGCAGATTTTAAATATATATTTTTAAGTTATAATAATGAAGGCTTAATGAGTAAAGATGATGTGAAAAAGATTATGAATAAATATGGAAATTATAGTTTAAAAACAAAAGAATATCAAAGATTTAAAGCAGATAAAACAGAAAATAGAAGCCATAAAGCTAATAATACTTATGAGTATTTACACATTCTTGAAAAATAAAACATCCAACAAAACCTTGGAGAGAACAAGTGAATACTGCGGAAATACGAGCTTTTATGTATCGCATAAAGATATATAAAATTTAAATAATAAAGCCGTTCATCCATTTGTCTTTCAAGCCGATCGCTTATATACTTCATTAAACTTCATTTACTTAACTAGTTAAGCCTGCAAAAGTTTGCCTCGCCTATAAACTACCTGGGGCGTTTATACTGTGCAGCGGTCTCATAAATTTTATGCCATGCTGACTTTTTAGTTAATGTGGGTATAATATGATATGAAAAAAAGTATAATTAGTTTATTGCTTTTAAGTTTTTGTTCATTGGCAGCAAAAGAAAATATAAATTATATAGATAAAACTCATGCTACACTTAGCGATTGGATATACAATACCTCCAACAAGATAGATATGTTTTTTAGCAAGAGTGATATGGATGTATCAAAATCAAAAGGAACATACGCTAATATATATTTAGACTCTCTCGCACAAGAACATGCAGGCTTGCAGTATAATTTTAATGCAAGGATAAGGCTAAGACTTCCCAGGAC
>WFMT01000281.1 GCA_015488975.1 Campylobacteraceae bacterium
CATAAGGCACATAAAATTTCTCAAGTACATTGACGCACTCTTTCATGATATCATAATCACTTTTGCTACCTATTATTATAGATATAAATTTCATATTTTCAGATTTCCTTTATTTTTTTTCTAAAAAAACTATATGACGGCAACTTACATGGAAGCTTGATTGGATTTGTGTTTCCACTGTGTATGGCTTCATAAATTTTTTTATTTTTTGATTCTATTTTTTTTAATTTTATATAAAATACACCGTCTTTTTCGTAAATGCTTCCTGTCTCATTTTCACATTTTATTATTTTAGAGTCAATCGGTGCAACTATTTCGTATGCCACTTCAGGCTCTACTTTATCCTTTGCCATAAAGAATTTACCATCTTCGGTAACTAAAGCATATACTTGATGAGTTCCCTCACTTATGGATTCTTGTATATTCTGAGAATTTGTTTTTTGATGAGGTCTGTTTACAAGGTAGCCGTCATTGAAACCTCTGTGCTTGGTACTTAAGAGTTCATTTTCATATTTTTTAGGATCAAATTTACCCTCATAAAAATCATTGATTGCCATTTTATATGCTCTTGTAGATACGGCTACATAGTACGGACTTTTAGTTCGTCCCTCTATCTTCAAAGAGTCTACAACTTTACTTTTTAAAATCTCATCAACATAAGAGGAGAGATTTAAATCTTTAGCATTCATGATATGAGTGCCGTTTTCATCTTCTTCGATTTTTAAAAGTGTTCCATTGTCTTCATTTTTAGCATATAAAGTGTAAGGAAATCTACAATCATTTGCACAGCTCCCCCGATTTGGCACCCTGCCGCTTTGCAAAGAACTTATAAGACATCTGCCACTGTATGCAAAGCACATGGAGCCATGTACAAAAATCTCAAATTCCATATCAGGTATATGTTTTTTTATCTCTTTCAAATCTTTAAGGCTGATTTCTCTGGCAACAATTATCCTTTTTACTCCCATTTCACTGTAAACCAAAGCATCTAAATAATTCATAACATTTGCCTGAGTTGAAAGGTGTATCGGGATATGCGGAGCAATCTCATTTGCAAGTCTCACTACTCCCGGAGTTGAAATTATAAAAGCATCCGGATTCATTTTAGCCATTTTTTCGATATGTTTTTTTAAAAGAGGAATTTGAGAATTAAAAGGAAATCCATTTATTGTAACATATATTTTTTTACCTTTTTTATGGGTGTAAAGTACCGCTTCTTCAAAACTTTCATAGCTAAATTCTTTAGAGCTTCTGATCCTGAGTGAAAAATGACTGACACCTCCATATACTGCATCGGCTCCATACTCAAGGGCAATCTTAAGTTTTTCAAAATTACCAGCAGGAGAGAGAAGCTCTACTTTTTTATCCATATCTTTACTTGTTACTTTTTGCCCAAAGATTCTATAAGAGCTTCTATGTCGTCATTGCTTACTACATCTTCTGTTGAAGTGTCACCATCTATATGCACAGCAGAGCCTACTCTTTTGGTATCATCTTTTTCAGCTGAAAAAAGTGAATTCATATAACTTGCAAGAGTTCTTATAACATTGATAACTCTTTCTATTTTTTGTCTATGAATATCTTGATATTGCATTATATCCATAATCATCATTATTTCATCACTCGACATTTGAGCATTTGATATAAGATTTTCAATATTGCTTAATGCCTTTTTATTATCTTTTAAACTCTTCTTGAAGATATTGATATCTGGAAATTTATCGACCATTTTATCGAAAATATCAATATTCTTTTTGATAACAAGAGATACATCATTGGCATCATTTTCAACTTTCATTATAAAATCACTTATAACCTCAAGCTTATCAAAAATTTCTGTTGCTTTAACTTCAGAATCTTTTGTTACATCATCAAGTTGTTCTACAACTTTATGGTCTTCAGTTGGAGGAGGCGGAGGCCAGGAATCTTTTCCATCTAATTTGTAATCATCCATTTGTTCTGTTTTTGTCTCAGTACTTTTAGATGTCTGAGCGTCATCCGTTTCATCTTCATCTAATCCCCCGGCCATAAGTGCATCAAGTTCTTCTTGTGTCATTATGTTCCTCCTAAAAAGAGTTAATTTAAATATTGGTACAATTATATTATAATTTCCATTAAAATAAAATTTTTAGGATTAATAATGATAGTTGATTTGCACAATCACACAAAACTCTGCAACCATGCACAGGGCGAAAGCTTTGAATATGTACAAAAGGCAATAGAAAATGGTACAAAATATTTTGGCTTCAGCGACCATGCTCCTATGGGCTTTGATAAAGAATACAGGATGAGTTTTGAGCAAATGAGTAAATACGAAGAAATAGTAAACAAACTTAAACAAGAATACAAGTATGAAATAAATATTTTATTGGGATATGAAGTTGATTTTTTGCCTGGATATATTGATGAAAGAGTTTTGAATGCGAAAGTAGATTATCTCATAGGCTCTGTGCATTTTATAGATAAATGGGGCTTTGATAATCCTGAATTTATAGGAAAATATAAAAATGTTGATATTGACAAAATATGGCAAGATTATTTTGATGCGATAGAACAAATGGCAAAAAGTGGCAAATTTGATATAATAGGACATATTGATCTTATTAAAGTATTTAATTTTTTACCGAAAAAAAATGTAAAAGATATTGCAAAAAATGCTATAAAAGCTATAAAACAAGCTGATATGACGATTGAACTTAACAGCGCAGGATATCGAAAACCCTGTAAAGAGGCATATCCTTCTGCGGATTTGATGGAGCTAATTGCACAAAATAATATAACTATAACTTTTGGCTCGGATGCACATAAGCCTGAACAAGTTGGCTACAAATCAAAGCAGATAGAAGAGCTTGCAAAAAGTTATGGTTACAAAAAATGTTCATACTTTGTAAGCAGAGAAAAAACAATGATTAATTTTTAATCACTTTTTTAAACTATTTACTATATAAAATATGATAACATATATAAATTTTTTTAAGGAGTTTATATGGGAAAATTTGTAAGCAGTATAGTTAAATTCTATGAATTTTGTGAAGAAAATGAAGTTAAATTTGTAGATTTTAGATTCAGTGATATCAAAGGTGCATGGCATCATATAACTTATAATATTGATGCTGTTGATGCAGATATGTTAGATTCTGGTATTCCATTTGATGGAAGTAGCATCGATGCTTGGCAGCCTATAAATGAGTCTGATATGATGTTAAAGCCTGAAGTTACTACGGCATTTTTAGATCCTTTTACTGCTGATCCAACTATCATAGTAATTTGCGATGTTTTTGATCTGTATAAAAATGAGTTATATGAAAAGTGTCCAAGAAGTATAGCTAAAAAAACTTTAGCATATCTTCAGGATTCTGGAATTGGAGATACGGCATATTTCGGACCGGAAAATGAATTTTTTATTTTTGAGAATGTTAAAATCAAAGATGAAATAAATTCAGCATTTTATCAAGTTGATTCAAGTGAGGGTGAATGGAATGATGCTAGCGATTTTATAGACGATCTTAACACAGGCCACAGACCAAGAACAAAAGGTGGTTATTTTCCTGTTGCCCCAACTGATTC
>WFMT01000282.1 GCA_015488975.1 Campylobacteraceae bacterium
AGAGTATATCAAGATTTTTCTTTTTGTTTTCTAAAAATGTAATCAGCGCAAGATATCTAATGGCACGAAAGGTTAGCTTCTCATTTGAAAAACATTTTTGCTCTTATCTTTTTATATTTTCTTGAAGTCATTTTTTTAATTTGTTCTTTTGTGAGCTTCGTGCCATTTGTTATATAATCTGGAAGCTTTAAATCCAAGATTTTATATCCTGTTTTTTTTGGATTTATGATTAGAGGGTTAGCATGGCAGCTTTCGCATGATTTTGCATTTTTACTTATAGTGTGCGGAGAGTATGGTATCCATGTATCCATATTTTTTCCATTTATTTTATGTACATCATCTAGTATCATAGTTCCGTTAGAATTACGGTAACTAACTCTGTATTGATACATTGGTCGGACTATTTTTATGGTTCCGTCATCACTGTTTGCAAGGTTGAAAAATTCCCACCTTTTGTATCGCCAGCCACTGTACCAGATACCTTGTTTCAATTCTCCGCTTACCCAATCAGGCATAAGAGGTTTTATCTTCTTTTTTGACTTTAGTGCCTTATTTAAAAATATTGTCAGATATTCATCTTCTTGAAGAGTTAGATTTTTCCATTTTTTATAACTTGGCGTATCATCTCTGAAAACTGAAAGCTCGTAGGAATTATTATTCCAAGAGGAGTGACAGGCACTGCAAGAGATTTTTTTATGGTAAGAGGGATGATTTTTTTTGCTCAAATTTTTATGACAGTCTATGCACCTTACTTTTCTTGTTCCATGCATATCTGCTGCATTATGGCAATCAACACAAGTCATACCTTTTTGATAGTGGATATCCTCTTTTAAATGATGATAATCTATGCCATATTTTACAGGTGGAAAAAATCCATTTTTAGTTAAAGGCGCACGGTAGCTGTGATCTTCATCTTTTGGAAACAATCCGGTATAATCGCCACCTACATAGTTTTTATTGTGGCAGCTTAAGCATTTGTTTGTACTTATTTTGTTTTTTTGGCATTTTCCTTTGGTTTGATGCTTACTGTGGCAGGCAAGACAATTAGTGCCTCTTCTTATACCCGGGTAATCATTTACTTTACTGTCTATGTGGCATTTTAAGCACTTTCTTCTTAAAAAATCATCAACCAAATCACTTGGTTTTTTGATAATCTTTTTTGCCTGCGGAAGAGTTTGGTAGGTTACATTTGAATCTTTTATTCCCCAAGTCTTTCTTGTGATATTAATAGCTTTACTTAAAGTATAGTGTATATTGTGCTTATAATTTTCAACTACTTTTTTATGGCATTTTATACAGTTTTGAGAAAACAATAAGGTTGATATAAGTACTAGATATATAACTATTTTAAACATGAAGTTTTCCCTTCATAAAATAATTTTTTTGATTTGTTGAAATCTTTATAAATTTTATCGCTGTAAGTATTGTGGCAAATAATGCATTTATATGCTCCAACTATCTTCTTAATCTCTTTTTCGTTGAAACTTCTTGCATATTTTCTCGAAGTGCTTTGAAACTGTTTACCCTTAACCGAGACAAAAGCATCTATCGGATAAGAAAAAGGCATACCGCTTTTAGTTGAGTTATAAATAGGCTCAAATGTTATATTTCCGTCTTTTATATCCAAGTTGCCTCTTCCTAAACCTAAAGCAGTCGGGTTGAAGTGGCAACTTACGCAACTTCTTGATTTTTTTTGTGTAGAGTGAGGATCCCATCCTGCCATAGCTAAAGAGTGAAAGTGTTTTATCTTTTTGTTTTTAAAAATAGTTCCTATGACTTGACATCCGGGAGCAAATGGCATTATTTTTTTATTGTACCCTACTCCCAGAGACGGCTCTTCAAATCTCAAAAAGCTTCTAAATTCCTGCCATTGCCCTTTTGTGACTTTATTTGCAACCCAGTCATACTGTTTGCCATTTTGGAAATATACCTCATGACACCCATAACAACTAGGTGCCCTTGGGGAGTGGCAAGCACTACAATCAAGCCTTTTGTGGATGGCAAGTGTATGATAAGGCTTATTGCTCATTAAAGTCAAATTGAACTCTTTACCATCTTTTTTTCTAAAAAATTCTACTTTATTATTGATTTTTTGAACATTATACAAGGGGGCATGTTTTTTCTTTGTGTATGCTATGAGTTTTGCTTCTTTGATATGTCCGTTTAAGCTGCTTAATGTTGCAGCCAAAGAATCCGGTGGTCCAAACTTTGGCTTATGGCAATCTTTGCACTTGACATCTTCGGCTTGCTCCATATGAAAATGTTTTTTACCATCCCCCATAACACCTTTTTCACTATGACAGTCTATGCAACTCATATTGGCTTTAGAGTGATGAATGTCTGGTGGAATATTGTAGTAAAATCTTCCATCGACCATCTCATGTGAAAAATGTCCGTGCTTATAAGGGGTCCCGTACCCTGCACTTTCAAAAATGCCTTCATAAGTGAAGCCTATGCGGTTTGAACGGTTGTGACATTTTATACAGTTTTTATTGGGTATTATGGAGCTAAATGTCGCATGATGATTTTTCTTTGTTTTGCTTGTTTCGTGGCAATCCATGCACCCTCCCCCTCTTGCCATTTTAGGATTATAAAAAGCTTTAGGATTTTCGCTTATATGGCAGGCTGCACACATTTTTCTAAAATGATTTTGGGCTAAAGAAGTTGTGTTCACATCTCCTCTTATGTCATTTATCCCGATAGTAGAATTTAAATCTTTTGATTCTCCCCACTGGTACATTAAAACATTTAATATTCCGCTTTGTGAATTCATCATAGATTTACTTATTCGTTTTATGATTTTTTTGTGGCATTTACTGCAAAATATAGAAGCATGAGCTAAACTAGATGGATTTAAAACCATACCTTTGTGGGCATCTTTTTTATTGGTTGCATACTTATTGCCTCCATGACAAGTAGCACAGCCAAATATCTCTTTTGGGTGAGCATGGTCGATATCGCTCATACTACTATGACAGCTTATACATTCATCAGGTTGTGTTATCTTTGGAGGTACTTTTGGCGTATTTGCAAATATAGAATAAATCAACAATATCACAGACGCAATAGCCAATACAAGTAAAAGATATCCTTTTTTCATTTAACTGTCTCCTTCCCAAAGATGTAAAATCTTTGGGAATTCCTCGTACTTATGCTTTGCCTGTCGGCAAGAATGAAATATTTCATTTAACTGCCCCCTGCCTAAATTTGTTGGTAAGAGTAAAAATAGTTAATTTTATCATGGCAAGAAAATCGATACATAAGAATAATATAGTATCCAAAGTGCCAGTAAGGATTTAGTGGTGTATTTATACTTGGTGTAAAAATAAACAATAAGTAAAAAAAATGGGATACTTAAAAATAAATTGATACTAAGCGGTGCCCATGCTTTTTGTAAAAGATGTTCTGCTCCTATGAAAAACCATGGGCTTGAAAGAGTCTTAACTTTTTCGCCGGGGATTATATCAAGTGGCATTTTAAATACAATCATGCTTAAAACAGTGATACCAAAAGCTATGCTTAATATAGTAGATTTTACTTTTAGAGTATCTATGTGTTTATAGATTGCAAATGCTAAAACAAGTGGCAGATATACTATATGCCATATAAAAAATTTATAATAAAATACGCTGTTATCTTTAAAAAGAGGCAATAAATATTTTAAAACAGGAGTGTCTTTTATGAGGCTAAAAGCTACTTGAGCAGCACCACTTGCGTCTAAATCAGCTTTTAAAACAAATCCGCTAAACATCAAAATGATAACAGCAATAAAGCCTAAAATAGAATAATTCCAAGATGAAGATGATATTCTTATCTTGTTTTTTATAAGTTCCAAAAGTATGTGAAAAAGAAGAAATATTGTAAAAGCTTCAGAACTAAAATAGTGTAATTTTCTAAAAAACAAGCCATAGGGTATCAAAAAATTTATCTTTTGGACACTTCCAAAAGCTATGGATGGATGATACGCAAACACTATAATCAAACCACTTACTATACTTACAAAAAATAATCCCAATGTTAGTAAAGATACGGTTCTTGACATAGTTTACCTAACTTACATAAAGCGTTTCATGCTTGATTTTAAATGGTATTTTAACTAAATTTCGTTTAGCCGGTCCTTTAATGACTTTACCGCTAATAGAGAATTCACTATGATGACAGGGGCAGATAAATTTATCTTTTTTTTTGTAAAAATTAATAATACAACCCATATGCGTACAATGTGCATTTAAAACTTCTATCTTGTTTCCTTTTTTGTAAATATAAACACTATGTTTTTTTATCTCAGTCATGCCATCTTTTATTTTATTTAGTGCAATCATAAAACTTTGGTCTTTTATTTCGCTAAAAAAAATAAATTTACCAGCAGGATAAGATAGAGTACCGGCCAACATAAATGGTAAATATTTTACAAATACCCTGCGCTGATTTATAACTTTTTTTGTGGTTGGTTCTATCAAAATAGACTCCTGTTGTTTTTATATACAAACATTAAAATGACTTTTTATTCTGAAAAGTATACTAGAAACCCCTTAAAATGTATATAAAATTTATAAAACTTTCTATTTACAAAATATTATATAAAATATTATATAATTAAGCACACTTTAAAGTATGCGGGTATAGAATTATAAAAATGAAAAGTCATTCAGTTTTATAATGAGTTCAGGAGATGGTAAAAATGAAAAGTTTAGATTTGACCGATTTATCATTGAAAAAAAAGATATCTATACTTTTTTTATGTGCTGATATATTGGAAGAACCAGATTGTAGCTATGAAAGATGGAAAGAGTTCTATTTGCTGAGGGGTTCTGATATGACAAATTTTAATTCAGATGAGATGCAGGCACAATATATTAGAACTTTCTTAATAAATTCAACAAAACTTAAATGTGTTCCTTATGCGTCTTGGTGGCTTGATGGTAGAATGTACGGTAATTCCTTGTATCAAATAAATAAATTTTATGAAAAGTGTGGGTATAGGTTTGATGTAGAAAATATCAATAAACCATCAGATCATATCTCATTTATGATTAGATTTGTCGCAATTTTAGCAGAAGAAAAACAATTTGACCAAATAAAAGAATTTAGCAATTTCTTAAAATGGTTGAATGATTTTGTAGACTCTCTAAAAATTGCAACAGAAATTAAAGATTTTCAAATCGCAGCAAAGATTTCTTTGGATATAATAACTGACCTTACGCACTCTTTTCTCGAAAAGTCCTACTTTTCGCAAGATAGGGGGTCGTAGGGACTTTGAGTTCCTGCCACTATAGAGAGCTTTGCTCATTATAGTGCGTAAGGTCAGATAATAAATTCTTTAAAGGATAGAGAATGCAAAATAGTGTGAAATTTACGCAAACTAAGCATAATAATCTATGGCTGGTTTTATCATTTATAATAGCGGCTATTGGTTTGTACGGTATGACTCAAGTGTTTCTTCATGGACAAGAAGAATCATACGGAATTACAAGAGAAGTCCCGTGGGGATTACTGATAATAGGATATTCATTTTTTGTAGGAATAACTCTTGGAACCGCAGTAGTAGGAGCTTTGGGACATGTTTTTGGCATTCAATCTTTTAGAGTTTTAAGCAAGAAACTCGCATTAGTGTCCATAGCATCTTTGATAGCAGGATTTTTTATAATTTATTGGGATTTAGCAGGTCCTTATGATTTACAAGTATTAAGACTTGTTGTATATTTTACCGAGTTTAAAGTAACATCACCTATTTGGTGGCTAGTTGTCTTATATGCTTCAGAACTCCCATTATTGGCTCTTGAAATTTATTTTTTACTAAGCAAAAAGGGAAATTCTGCTTTTTATGCATCTTTGGTGGGTACATCACTTAGTATAGTTGCTTACGGTACCATGGCTCTTGTGTTTGATGCAAACGGCTCAAGACCTTTGTGGCATACAAGTTCATTTGCACTGTTTTTCATTATTTCTGCTATTGCTGGAGGTTTTGGCGTGGCATTGTTGATGATTTTTTTAAATAATGTTGCAAAAAAATATAAAAATTCAATTAGTGTATTAAGTAAAGCACTATTTTTTCTTCTCACTTTTATGCTTGTTATTGATTTTTGGAATGTTGTTATAAATTCTTATAGTTCAGATATACTTCTTGGTGCGACCATGAAACTTTTTCTTCATAATGGGGTGCTTGCCGATAATTTTTATTTTTATGAAATAATACTTGGGATATTGACTCCAATGTTTTTACTTTTAATAGGTAGATTTAAAACCCCTACATTATCAGCGATAGCAGGTATTTTGACAGTGATAGGATTGTTTTTTTCAAGATATGATGCAGTTATTGGAGGTCAGTTGTTATCAAGACCAGACAATAATATGCCTTTTATATTGCATTCATACATTCCGAGTGCTTCTGAGATATCGCTTTTTATAAGTAGTATCGGTGTTTTATTGATTATCTATTTTTTAGGAGCAAAATTTTTTAATTTAGAGGAGGATGGTGATGAGTAGGCACAGCATGACAAGAAGAGGTTTTTTAAAACTTGCCGGAGCCACAGGAGTTGCTGGTGTAGTCGGTATGACAGGTTTGCCTTCTCCCTTGAAAGCCTCAGTAACCGAAGAGCAGAAAAGTTCACTTTTTTTAAAATATGACAGAGGAGTATTGAGTCCTAGTTTTTGTGAAATGTGTTTTTGGAATTGTGGAGTTAATGTTTATACAAGAAAAGGAAAAATACATAAATTAGAAGGTAATATTTTAAATCCAAATAACCGCGGTCATTTGTGTGCAAAAGGAAATGCGGGTATTGATTCTACTTATGATGCAGATCGTGTGCAATTTCCTGTCATAAGAGTAGGAAAAAGAGGTGAGGGCAAGTTTAGAAAAGCCAGTTGGGATGAAGCATATCAATATATCTATGATAAGTTAAATCCTCTCATAAAAAAATATGGCCCGCAAACACTTGTAAATTTTATGCATGGAACAGGCGAGCCTCATATCCATGCACTCACAAAAGCATTAGGAAGCCCAAATAGCGTTATACCTGCCTATACTCAATGCTTAGGCAGTAGAGAGATGGCATGGATACTTACATTTGGAACGCCAGTAAGCGGGCATGAGCCATTTGATATGGCAAATTCAAAACATATTATGCTATTTGGAAGAAATATGGCTGGTGCTGTGCAAGTTAGGGAGGCTGAAGACTTTTCAATAGGAGTTGCAAACGGAGCAAAACTTACATATATAGACCCTAGACTCAGCGAATCTGGAGTAAATGCTACAAATTGGCTTCAAATAAACCCAGGAACTGATCTCGCTCTTGCGCTTGGATTTATACATGTAATCCTAAGAGATGGATTGGAAAATATAGAATTTGTAAGTAAATATTGTTATGGTTATGATAAATTAGTAAATCATATAAAAAAATATACCCCCCAGTGGGCAAGTAAAAAGTCTGGAATTGATGCAAAATTGATAGAAAAGATAGCTTGGGACTTTGCAAAGGATGCTCCAAATGTAGTTGCCGTTCCTCCAAGACGAACTTCAAGATACGGAAATGATGTACAGACTGTAAGAGCTATTGCGATATTAAATGCACTTATGGGAAACTGGGGAGTTCCAGGCGGTATTTGGGTGAGATCCAAAGTACCTTTAAAATTGCCAGAATATGATGAGCCTGGACAACCTAAAACAAGAAGAGCCGATGGTGCCGGAAAAGGTGAAGAGTATCCGTTTGCCCCGACTAACCTTGGAAGAACAAATGGAATGTATGAAGCAACTCTAAAACAAAAACCGTATCCTATAAAGGCTTGGTTTATTTATGATACTAACCCCATATATCACTCTTCTGCCGGTGTTAATGATATATATAAAGCCATAGAAAATTTAGATTTTATAGTAGCAATTGATACGCAGTTTAGCGATACTGTAATGTATGCTGATGTCGTGTTACCGGAGTCAACTTATCTTGAGAGGTATGACAATCCTCATATTCAAAGCGACAAGGTTCCTTTTATTGCGCTGAGAGAACCGGCAATTAAACCTATTTATGATACAAAAGGGTGTTATGATATATGTAAAGGAATCGCAGAAAAGTTTAAAGTAGAAAAGTGGTTTAAACACTCTCCTGAAGAAAAAATAAAAGATTTATATAGCCATTTAAATATAGAACAGGCAAATATGTTAAAAAATGAAAGAGTTTTACTGTTTGAAAATGTTGATCCTTATCCTATTGCTAGTGGAGTAGAGCCTGTTTTTAGAACAAGTACAGGCAAAATACAGTTATATGTTGACAGTCTTGAAGAAATGTATAAAGAAAAAGGTGAAGATTTTTCTCCTATGCCATTTTACAAAGATCCTGTTATGCCAAAAAGTGATGAATTTAGACTGCTTATTGGAAAGACTCCACGCCATACACAAGCAAGGACACAAAATAACTGGATTTTATTGGAATTACAAGATGACTCTCCTGTTTGGATTCATCCAGATGATGCTAAAAATCTCAGACTCTCAGAAAATGATATGGTATATCTTATCAATCCTATAACAGGTGCAAAATGCGACCATCCTGAACGCTTAAAAGTTACAAAGAGGATCAAGTCCGGAACAGTATTCATTCACCATGGTTTTGGTCATAGAACAAGAGCATGGACAAGAGGATACGAGAAAGGTATAGGAGATAACTTTTTTGTAAGTGAGGGAGTGGATCCTCTAAGTGGTGCAGCTGCATTTAACAATGGATTTGTAAAGATAGTAAAGGCATAAAATGATAAGTACTGTAAATCAAAAATTAAATAAAAATCAAAATTTGGCAATGGTGATAATAGGAGATAGATGTATTGATTGTGATGCTTGTTATGTTGCTTGCAAAACAGAATGGGAAATTCCAGCTTTACAAGGAGCATACAGAACAAAAGTCTGGCAAGTTGAAGGTGAAAATAATCTGGGTGAACCTACGATTAATTTCCTACCGGTGCTATGCAATCACTGTAAAAACCCACCTTGTGTTACCGTCTGTCCAACCGGCGCAAGTTTTAAGAGAAGTCAAGATGGTATAGTGCTAGTCGATCCGGATATGTGTATAGGGTGCAAGGCTTGCATGATTGCCTGCCCTTATGATGCAAGATATTATGATGAACAGAAAAAGTCAGTGGATAAATGTACTTTTTGTTTACCAAGACTAAATAATGGCTTAGAACCCGCTTGTGTAGTAACTTGTGTTGGAGGATCAAGAAACTTTGGAGATATAAGTGACCCGACAAGCAGTGTTTCAAAACTTTTGAAAAACGCCACATCTATCACAAGACTCAAAGAAGATGAAGGCACGCTTCCAAATGTGTATTATATTACTATAAATGAATAAAGGATATAAAAATGAAAACAAAAAAATGGATGTTTATATTGATAGCAGGAATGTTGGGTATAGCTATTTTTAGTGTAAGTGTTTCAGCTCAAAGCAGTTATTATAAAATGAATAATATTAAGATGCAATACTACATAAATGCATCAAGAAATGCAGTAAATAATAATAATTTGCAAGAAGCCTGTGTTCTTGCAAGAAAAGCAATACAGTCAAATAGTTGGAATAAAGAAGCCTGGTCGAATTATGATGATATTGTAAAAAGATTGGTAAAAAGTGGTCAAGTAAAAAATTTTACATTGCCAAAAACATTAAATAATATATCTGCAAGTACACCCGCACAAAGTACAGCGCCTACACCTGCTCCTGCTCAAGCAGCTCCTGCACCAAGTTCTAATGCAGGGCAATATGAAGGATGCTGAGATAACTTATGATAATAGAGTATAGGAGATATTTATAAATCACCTATACTCATAATTCATAATTATAGTTTTTTGTGACAAAACCACCAATCGTAACACTCATATTCTGAAGTTTTTGCAACTCTTTTATTAGCTTCATTTATATCTGTGGCAGGTGGTATTATGACTCTGTCTTTTATAAGCTCATTATTTGGCCAACCAGCAGGAATTGCAACCTTTTGCTTATCACTTAGCTGAAGTGCCTTGACAGCTCTTATAATTTCATCTATATTCCTTCCGATTTCTTGTGGATAGTATATAACGGCCCTGTTGTTACCTTCTGGATCAACGATAAATACAGCTCTTACAGTATTTGTCCCTTTTCCAGGATGTAAAAGGCCTATGCGATTTGCTATATCGTCATTTGCGGCAATAATAGGGAATGTAATCTCTGTATTTAGATTTTCTTTGATCCACTGGATCCACTTTATGTGAGCAAATACTTGGTCGATAGATAAGCCTATCAATTCACAATCAAGTGCTTTAAATTCATCAACTCTGTTTTGAAATGCAACAAATTCAGTAGTACAGACAGGTGTAAAATCTGCCGGATGACTAAAAAGAACAAACCATTTTCCTTTATAGTCTTCAGGAATATTTTTTACTCCATGAGTTGTGCTTATGTTTGTCAACTCTGCAAATTTTTCGCCTAATAGTGGCATATGAACATTTGTTTCCATGTCTTTTCCTTTTAAAATATTTTTAGTTTTACGAGATTTCGCTCAGGAATTATCTCTTTTGTATTAAAAAACTTTCAACCTATACTCTTTTTAATATTTGTTATGAATTCTGTAATATCATCATACAAGTCTTGTAAATCAGCTTCATGTTCTACTTCGTCAGCTAAGATTTCTGATACCATATTGTATGTAATAATATCTTTATTTTTAACTGTGTCTGCTATATGAGAATAAGTGCTGATAGCGCACTGTTCACCTTTTATAGAGTCTTGCAGTATCGCCACAACATCCATATCTTTTGGTTCTTCATAGCCACAATTTGTTTGAATAAACCATTCTTTTGGATTTAGCAAAGGCACTCCGCCTAATTGAACGATTCTGTCTGCTATTAAATTTGCATGTCTAAGTTCATCTGTTGCATGCTGAATCAATTCAGCAAAAACAGCATCCTTCATAATACCTTTGATAACTTTGGCTTCTATGAAGTATTGATAATATGCCAGCCATTCATCTGCAAATGCTTTGTTAAGCATATTTATAATTTCTGTCGTGCTAATACCTTTAATAATTGAATTTCCTCTAAGTGCCATAATATATCCTTTAATATAAATTATTATTTGAGTGATTATAAGATAAATTTACTTAAAAAATAATTATTATTATTTATTAAGTAAAAATTATCATTTATTAATTCTTTTTTGGATTAAAAATCAGAGGATAAACTATCTTTGTATATTCAGCAATTTTTGTTAAATAATTTGGTATTATAGTATCATTATAATATAATGGTGGATTATGGAATATTTTGCTAAAAGAATTATCCCTTGTTTGGATGTTAAAAATGGAAGAGTTGTCAAGGGTGTGAATTTTGTTGGTCTTCAAGACGCAGGAAATCCCGTAGAGGTTGCTAAAAGATATAATGAAGAGGGTGCCGATGAGATAACTTTTCTTGATATCACAGCTACAAATGAAAAAAGAGATACCATAGTTGATATAGTAAAAGAGGTTGCCAAAGAAGTTTTTATACCGCTTACTGTTGGAGGGGGTATCAGAAAACTCGAAGACATATATGCACTTTTAAATGTTGGATGTGATAAAGTCAGTATAAATTCAAGTGCAGTAAATGACCCTGACTTTATAAATCAGTCTAGTAAAAGATTTGGTTCGCAATGTATAGTGGTTGCAATAGATGTCAAAAGGACAGGCAACTCTTGGAATGTGTATGTAAATGGTGGAAGAATTGATACTGGAATTGACGCATTACAGTGGGCAGATGAGGTGATTGGCAGAGGAGCTGGAGAAATACTGTTGACGTCCATGGATGCAGATGGTACAAAGAATGGTTACGATAATGAAATCATTGATTTGATAAGTCATAAAGTAAATGTACCTGTTATAGCAAGTGGAGGCGCAGGAACAATGAAGCATATAAAAGACACATTTTTAAGTGGAGCCGATGCGGCACTGGCAGCTTCTATTTTTCATTATAAAGAGATAGATATTATGGATCTTAAAAGATATTTAAAAGATAGTGGCATTGTGGTAAGAATATAATGATAATTTGTGCTGGAGAAAAAGAGAGCATAAATGGAGCATTAGCTGTGGGAGTAGGGCTTATTGATACTGCTATTGAGCTCACAAGGATTTGTCTGCGAGAAATACCAAAAGAGATTATTTTTATTGGCAGTGCAGGGAGTTATG
>WFMT01000283.1 GCA_015488975.1 Campylobacteraceae bacterium
GATTTACTATCATTTAAGTGGTGAATCATAATATAATTCAATTCCAATGCTTTTATATCATGAGCAAATTGCTCTACATCTATTTCTATATTCATCTGTGTGTCCTTGAGTATTTGTTATTTTACCCGATTGACACAGATTTTTGAACGGTCCCAACTCTTGAGCACAAACCAACAAAGGTACTAAAGCGGACATAGGAATTTAAATTACATTTCATTATGTAAAATTTAGTCCATATCTGCTCTATAAGGCTTTATTATTATCTTTTTAACATAATAAGTGTCCCAAATATAAAAAATAAAATTTAAAAAGATTATGATTTTATATTTATATAATATCCCTATTTAAGGGGTATATAGACAAAGAAATATTATTCTATGTCCGCTTTTGTACCTTCGTTGATTTATAACCAATGTTTTCATAAGGTTTTATCTCCTTGCAGATATAATTCTAATATTAATTGTTCTATAAGTTATTATTTATGGCTATATAACGGGGGGCGGGTAAGTTGCGACCTCGGGTGACAATTTTAATTTTCAGACGAGGTTGTCGACTCCTCCCGCTTGTTATCTGGCGCTGTGCGACAGGTGACTAGTGGGTGTTCAACCCGCGCCCCCGTTATCCGCTCACTGCGTGACCGGATAACGACTGTCTTGAGAAATACGAATCCCCGCTAGGGTTCGTATTTCTCTTCTAGTACTTGTTAAACATTTTTACTATCAATATCCGTTGTTTGAAATCTTTTTACATCTTGCCATCTGTTTTTTAAGTATATAGCATTTATAATCCATATAATTGGATTTAAACTTATGATGGTAGTAATCAAAAATGTAATTCGACTCATTGATAATAAATAAACTAACAGTGTAAGTAGCACACCTGTTGTTATTCCTACTGCAATAAAAAAATCTCTAGATAATCCAACTTCCTTAACATTAAAAAATCCCATCCAAAATCCAATGAAAAAAAATAGATGTATTCCTGTAAATATAAAGCCATATACTTTCCACCAAGTATAACCTAATTCAATATTTAATTTTGATTTACAATGTTTGCAAATTAATGCGCCTTCTTTTATCTCTTCTTTACAATATGGGCATTCCATATAGTCCTCCGTGTGTTCAACCCGCGTGACCGGATAACTATTTATTCAAACACATTTTACACGAATCAACTATAAATAACAACATTAACAAACATATATTTTGTGTGTTAATTATTAAAATTATGACAATTTGCCAAATAATTGGTCCGTTTTTTGCAAACTATTGCATAGGGAAGAATCCCCTTGCTTTAGCTATGGGGAGTATGTCAACCCTGCATAGCTATACCCACTCTCCTAAATAAAATAAATTTGTTAAGTAAGCTAAATGCTTTTTAGAGAAGCTTAACTCTTGTAAATTCTGCACAATCGCGAAGCTTTGCAAACTTCAATTCTATTATTTAGATCGTAAAAGATCAAAGGGCGAATCAACCCCACAAAACAGCAGTTTTACGAGAAACCGCAGGGAAAACGAATGAAAAATTGTTAAATAATCTCAAAACAGCAGTTTTTTATTATGGCGATAAAGCCAACTATATGAACCAACAGGGGAAACACACAAACCTTTAGGCGGTTGAAACCAAGTAACTACGAAAATACGAAAAAAAATAAATAAATAATATGCTGTAATTTTATCATAAAAAAAACAAAAAATCAAGCCTATTGCCCGTCAGGTTGTGTGCATTGCACAGCAACCTAACGGGCATCGGAACACACCTATATTACAGCATTTTAAGCTCTTTTTATGCGGTTTGACAACCGCATCTTTTTCAAGTATAATTTGGACATGCAAAAGCAAGGTCCAAATTATTTAAAAAAGCTCGCTCGGCTGTATTATCAGGACTTGATCTGGGAGCTTCACGATTCAAGTAAAAGTGTTCGAGGGATCATGGAAATAATAAACAAAAGACATATCCCTCGATCTCGCTTTCGCGGCATCGAGCTTTCAAAAAGCACGATCCACAACATAATAAAAAATAAGGCAAAAACATGATTATCCCTCTTTATCTTATTTCAGCAGTATCTCTGATTACTGCTATGTTAGCTTTGTATTTTCTGTTTACCAGAAACAACGATTACATAAATATCGTTGATCATTATGCAGAACAAATTAAAAAACTCGAAAAAAAAACGACAGATACTATGGAAAAAATAGCCGCTGAAGCAGAATATATAGCTATCGAAACTATTGAAAAAATTGCCAGTAAAACACAAATTAAAGAGATTAAAAAAGAGCTGCAAACAATTACTGATCAACTTAAAAATTTTAGATCTGAAAATGAACAACTGCAAAAGATCATTTCCGAAAAAGATAGAGTAATTCACGAAAAAGACGCAATTTTGCAAAGAAAAGAAAAGCAATTAAAAAGGCTTAAAAATGAAATTTAAAATAGGCGATTTCATCGTTTTGACAAATAAAAAAATCGAGGTACTACAAGACAAGATAGCTACTCCAAAAGAAATCTCGTCTGGGAAACCAAGTGCGTATGTTTGGAAGCATAAAACAAGAGAATTTACTGCATTTTCAGGTCTTAATCTGCTCGAAAAAAAAGACGGTAAATATTACAGGGTAATCTCTGATTTATTCGATTTTATCGACTTGATAGAGATTTTGAAAGCTTTTTCAAGCAACAAGCTTGACACATCAAAAGAGTATAAAATTAATGATAAATTTACAGCAACGACAGCACAAAAAGACGGTAATATAAGCCTATCCATACACTTTAAAAACTACTCTTACAAACTATACCTGGACAAGTTCGAATGTAGTTCACTAGCTGCTAAATTCTCCAAAGTTTTACAGAGGTGCGAAGCGTGGCAAGAGCAACAGCAATAGGCTACCAAGTCAATGAAATTTTGAAAGCTCACAACGGCATCGGACAAAGCAAACTCGAAAGCAGAAACGAGAGCGGAATCAAGAGCATAGAAAGCGGACATAAAGTTAGTGATAAATTCCATAGCTACAAAAGCCTTGATAATGCTCGTAATGATCTTACAAACCTTGCTAAATACGCAAAATCAGACTTTGGTATAAAAAATATGAGCGACATTGATAAAGAAATCATAAGAGACTGGATTAAGAACAAGGGCATAACC
>WFMT01000284.1 GCA_015488975.1 Campylobacteraceae bacterium
CCTGTCATATACTCACAGGCATGATCTCCAACCCCTTCAACTACCGCAGTAGCTCCGGAATTTCTAACACAAAACCTTTCACCCACATTTCCAACTGCATAAAATTTACCACCTGTAGCACCATAAAGACAAGCATTTCCGGCACTTGAAAAACTATCTCCTTGATTTTTTGGAGTTATTATGATCTTGCCTCCATTCATACCTTTGCCAACATAATCATTACCATTGCCGTCAAGCTTTAATGTTATTCCTTTTACTAAAAATGCTCCAAAACTCTGTCCGGGAGTTCCTTTTAGTTTAAATATCATGGCATTTTCAGGCAAGCCGGAATTTCCGTAAAATTTTGCAATTTCTCCACTTATTAGTACTCCAAAACTTCTGTTTATATTGCAAATTTCCTTTTTAATCACTATATGATTATCTGGATTTTGTATAGTTGGATATACTTCTTTTAATATCTCTTTTTCAAAAATATTCTTGTCAATAGGATTATTTCTTTCTTTTTGACAAGTATCAACTCCATCAATTCTTTTTAAAATATTACTAAAGTCAAATTTTTTAGCTTTTTTATCTTCTACAACTCGCAAAAGATCACTTCTTCCAACAATTTCTTCTATCGAAGAGTATCCAATACTTGCAAGTATTTCTCTTGTATCTTCAGCTAAGAGTGTAAAATAATTGATAAGTTTTTGTACATTTCCTACAAAATGCTCTCTTAGCGTTTCATCTTGAGTGGCTATACCTGTGCTACATTTATTTAAATGGCAAATTCTAAGTATCTTGCAGCCTAAAACTGCTAATGCTCCAGTCCCAAAAGCATAACTTTCAGCTCCAATCATGGCAGCTTTTATTATATCAAGTCCTGTTCTTAGACCTCCATCAGTCTCAAGTCTTACAAATTCTCTTAAATGATTTGCTTTCAAAGTATTGTGTGTATCGCTTAAGCCTATCTCCCAAGGATCTCCTGCAAACTTTATAGAAGTTAATGGTGCGGCTCCTGTTCCGCCATCTGCACCACTTATTATAATTTTATCAGCATAGCATTTAGCAACTCCTGCTGCAATAGTACCTACATGAGAAGACGAAACAAGTTTGACAGAAATCATAGCATCAGGATTTATTTGCTTGAGATCAAATATTAATTGTGCCAAATCTTCAATAGAATAAATATCGTGATGAGGAGGCGGGGAGATAAGAGTTACTCCCGGCATCGTATATCTCAAACTTGCTATAAAAGGGCTTACTTTATGACCTGGAAGCTGGCCACCTTCGCCCGGTTTTGCCCCTTGAGCTAACTTTATCTGAATCTCTTGTGCACTTCTTAGATACTCAGGAGTAACACCAAATCTACCAGAAGCTATCTGTTTTATTTTTGATCTTTGAGGGCTTTTTAGCCTTTTTGCTGCTTCTCCACCTTCACCCGAATTTGACTTTCCTCCTATCGTATTCATAGCTTCAGCTAAAGCTTCATGTGCCTCTGGAGAAATTGATCCTAAACTCATAGCTGCAGTAGAAAATCTTTTAAATATTTCCTCTTTTGGCTCCACATCTTTTAAATCTATTGGATCTTTATCACTATTTAGCTCAAAAAAGTCCCTTATCCTTTTTAAGTTATTTTTATTTGATAATTTACTTAATATTTTAAAATCTTCAGTTTTTCCAGACTGTGCGGCTTTATGTATAGCAAATATAACATCAGGAGAAAAACCATGAAACTCCTCGCCTCGTAAATATTTATAAAATCCACCAAGTTTTATAGGAAATACTTGATTTCTTTCATCTTGAGTATAAACTTCTTTATGGACTTTATTTAGTCTTTGTTCTATATCTTCATAACCAAGTCCCGGTATTATACAAGATGAGTATGAAAAACAATCCTGAGCTATATTTTTAGATAGACCTATTATATCCATCAAAGCTGAATTTCTATATGATGCTATGGTAGATATACCCATTTTGGATATTATTTTAAAAAGTCCTAAGTTTAGAGCATTTAGCACATTTTTAAATCTAATCTTTGTCTCATAGGAAGATAATTTCTTATTTTTGCATACTTCCAATACAGTGGCAAAAAGTAGGTAAGGATATATTGCACTCGCACCATAAGTTATCAATGATGCCATAGAGTGTGAGTCATAAGGCTCAGAAGTTATACAGACAATAGAGACCAAATGCCTGATTCCTTCTTCCAAAAGCACTTGATTTACCCTTCCCACAGCCATAGCCATCGGAATAGCTTTTAACTTGCTATTCATCCCTTTATCGCTCAAAACAACAATTCTTATCCTATCCATTTTAACAGCATCCACCACATCATAAGCAAGATCATTTAAACTGCCTTTTAAATTTTCTTCAAAAAGCGTAGAAAAAGTTTTATTTTTATAAAATCTATCATATCTTGGCTTATCGGGATTACCGAAAGATAATAACACATCTATCTTTTCTTTCATAAGTATAGGCGTTATAACTTTCAATCTTTTGGCATGAGTTATATCCTCATCAAGTATATTTCTTATCTCTCCAAAACCGGTATTTAAACTCATAACGATTCTTTCTCTGATTGGATCAATGGGAGGATTTGTTACTTGGGCAAATTTTTGTTTAAAAAAGTCGCTAAAACATCTTTGCTTATCGCTAAATGCAGCAAGAGGCGTATCATCACCCATGGAACCAGTGTTTTCTTTACCTTCTTCCATCATAGGTATTATAACCATATCTTTTGCTTCATAAGTTATATTGGCCATCTTTTGCATTGGAACAATATTATCCATTTCATAATCACTAAGATCAGTAAAAGGCAGATCAACAAATTCCTGTAAATAAACCATGTTGTGGTTTAGCCATTTGCCATAAGGATTCAATTCTTTTAAATAATTATTAATATCATCATTTTTAAGAATTTTTCCATATTTAAGATCAACTCCTATCATTTCACCACTTTTTAATTTACCCCTTTCTATTACATTATTTTCATCAATATCCAATATGCCATATTCGCTTGAAATTATTATTCTTTTATCTTTTGTTATTATATATTTTGCAGGTCTCAAACCATTTCTATCCAAAATACATCCTATATGCCTTCCATCAGTCAAACTCACAGCAGCAGGTCCATCCCAAGCTTCAAAACAAGTACTCATATACTCATAAAAAGCTCTTAGATTTGAATCCATGTGTGGTGCATTCTGCCAGGCTGAGGGTATTAAAACTCTTGCAGCTTTAAAAAAATCAATACCATTTGCCAAAAGAAATTCAAACATATTATCCAAACTAGCACTGTCACTTACATTGTCACAAGTTATTGGAAGTATTTTTTTCATCTCTTTATCTGTAAAGACTGAGCTTTTCATATATTCACTTTTTGCATATAAGTTAAATCTATTTGCAGAAATAGAGTTAATTTCTCCATTGTGAGCGATACTTCTAAAAGGTTGTGCAAGTTTCCACTGTGGCAAAGTATTGGTCGAAAATCTTTGATGAAAAAGTGCAAATGAAGTTTTAAAATCCTTGCAACTTAAATCAGAATAAAACTGTTTTATATGAGTCGGCATAACCAACCCTTTGTAAGATATGAATTTATCCGAAAATGAACAGATATAAAATTCTTCATACTCTTGCTCTTGCATTCTTTTTTCTATCTCTCGTCTTGCAATATACATAGAGAGCGCAAATCTTCTTGTTGCAGAAATAGAGTTTGGTTTTACAAATATTTGAACAATTTCAGGTAGTGATTTGAGTGCAAATTCACCTAAAGCTTTTGTGTCAATTGGCACTTTTCTGTAAAAAAGTACTTTTAAATCATTTGCTGCAAGTATATCATTTATGATAGTTTTTTGTTTTTCTTCTTGCATAAAAACCATCGCTACTGCAAATTGTTTTGGTAAGTCTATACCGTTTTGCATAGCAACTTTTCTCATAAAACTTTTTGGCATACCAAATAAAAGTCCACTACCGTCACCACTTTTACCATCAGCTGCAACAGCACCTCTGTGCATCATTTTTTCCAATGCTCTTATTGCATCTTCTACATTTATATGTGTTGCTTTATTGTCAATATTGGCTAAAAGACCAAAACCACAATTATCTTTAAAATAATTTTTATATTCATTCATAGGCAACCTTTATATTGAAAAATTACACTCGTAATATACGAAAATTTTTTGATTATACTTAATATTTGATAAATATTTGATAAAACTGTCTTTTTTGGCTACAATAAGCCCATGCAAGGATATATAATAAATACAACAAAAGTAAAAGACGAAGATTTGTTGGTAACTGTTTTAAATAAAATAAAAGTTAAAACTTTATATAGATTTTATGGGGCAAGACATTCAAATATTCACATTGGATACAAGATAGACTATGAAGCACATCCAACAAACAAAGAAGGTTTTTTTCAGCTAAGGGGCGTATCACACCTTCCTAATAAATGGATGTTTCAAAGAGAAAAGTTTTATGTTTGGCAACAATTTTTAAAACTTTTGTATAGACATTTAAGAGATGTTAATGAGATAGATAAATTTTATTACAATCTTTTAGATGATATGTCAATATATCTTGAAAAGGAAAATCCAAAAAGAGTTGCCATTGAATCTTATATAAAACTTTTGGAATTTGAGGGTAGGATTTATAAAAGTTTCAACTGTTTTATATGTGGCCAAAAAATTGATAAGGATATGATAATAGTCAGAGGATATTTACCTGCTTGCCAGGGATGCATTAGAAAAAAAGGATTCAAAACAAAATTTATAGCACACCTTTTTAAAGAAAAAAATACCATACTTCTCAGTCAAGATGAAATAAATGAGTTGTATGATATTATGCTTGAAGGATTTTAAATTTAAATATAATAAAAATACCATATAATATAAAATTTTATCTAACAGTTGTTTTTATAAAACCTTTTCCATTACTTGCCCAATTTCTTATCGCCATAATCTCTTTTTTACTAAGTCTTGCATTCTTATGAAGTAGAACATATTGAGGTAACGGCATAGGTCCTGCTACAGTTCTATATATTTCTTTTTTTAACTTTTCTTTTTGTGATTTTGTATATGAATTCCAAATATTAAAATTTAATGCCTTTCTTCCTTCTACAACATCATCTATTATACTCCAAGAAGCTGGAGCAACATGACTCCACCAAGGCCATTTTGTCTCAAAAGAATGACAGTCATAACAAGAAGTTTTCATAATTTTCACAACTTTTTCAGGAGCTTTTATTTCAAGCTTTTTATTGATTGGAGGATTGGATTTACCTTTATAAGGAATGATTTGAAATACAATAAAAACCAATGCAAAAATTGCCAAAACTCTTAAAAACACACTCATACCTATTCTCCTATTTTTATAATTTTATTACTGCACCACTTAGCCAAATATTCGTCATGAGTTATTATCAAGATACCAACATATTTCAAATATTTTATCAAGAGCTTCATTGTATCAAGTTGCACTATATTATCTAATGCACTTGTAGGTTCATCTGCCAAAATTATATCACTTTTCATTAAAAGTACCCTTAAAATACTACATCTTTGTAACTGACCCCCACTTAACTCATAAGGGAGCTTATTTAACAAATCTATTTGCAAATTAAGCTCATCCATGTACATTTCTATATTCTCAGTATTACAGACATCTTTTATTTGACTTAAAATCGTATATGAAGGATGAAAAGAAGAATAAGGATCTTGGAAAATTTGAGAAAGTCTCAAACACTTAATATGACCTTTTATAGGCTTGAGTTCGCCTCTGATTAGAGAAAAAAGAGTTGTTTTGCCTACTCCACTTTTCCCAACAACAGATATAATCTCACCTTTTTTTAATTTTAGATTAAAATCTTTAAAAAGAAATTTATTTTTATTATAACCAAAATATAGATTATTAATTTCTAAAACAATATCACTATTCATTCTCTAATTTGGCCATTTCCGTATATTTTATATTTATAGGTTGTTAAATCATTTATCCCCATAGGACCACGAGCATGAAGTTTACTCGTACTTATGCCAACCTCAGCACCAAATCCAAATTCACTTCCATCTGTAAATCTCGTACTTGCATTAACATAAACACAAGACGAGTCTACCCTGTTCAAAAACTCTTCAGCAGCGCCAATATCTTCAGTAACGATTGCTTCAGAATGGTTTGAGCTGTATTTTTGGATATGTAAAATAGCTCCATTAATATCTTCTACAGTTTTGATAGACAGTATATTTGATAGATATTCTGTTTCAAAGTCATCTTGCGTGGCTTTTTTTATATCTATAATCGACAGAGTATCCTCACAACCTCTTAAATCTGTATTTTTTTTATCAAATTCTTCTTTTAAAATTGGCAATATTTCATAAGCAATCTTTCTATCCACCAAGAGTGTCTCCATTGTGTTACAAACTCCGGTTTTCTGTGTTTTTGCATTGATTGCGATACTTACAGCCTTTTTAAAATCTGCACTTTTATGAATATAAGTATGACAAAGCCCCTTATCATGTTTTATCACAGGTACTGTAGCGTTTTCTGATATATGCCTTATAAGTGCTTCTCCGCCTCTTGGTATGATAAGATCAATATATTTATCCATTTTAATAAGTTTAGAAACACCATCTCTTGAATAATCAGGTAGTAGCATAATAGCTTCTTTGGGAATATCATTTTCTTTCAAGACTTGTTCTAATATATTTGCAATAGCAATATTACTAAATCTTGCTTCTTTGCCCCCTTTTAAAATACATCCATTTCCACTTTTGAAGCAGAGTGCAGCGGTATCGCTGGTGACATTAGGTCTGCTTTCATAAATGATACCTATAACCCCTATGGGAATACTTACCTTTTCAATCCTCAAATTATCTTTATTGACCCATCCATCAAGAATTCTTCCAACTGGCTCTTGCAGACTTGCTATCTCTCTTATACTTTTAGCCATAGAAGCGACTATATCATTATTTATAAAAAGTCTTTCCAGTAAAGATTCCATAAGCCCATTTTCTTTGGCTATTGTCATATCTTTAGTATTTGCTTCTATTATATTTTTACTATACTTTTCAAGTTTATCAGCCATTTGAAGAAGTATCATATTTTTCTTTTTTGGTGACAATATAGCCACTGCTTTACTAGCTTCTTTAGCCTTTTTTAAAATTTCTTCCATGTTTTTCCTTTATTCTGTGATAGACTCAATTTTTCCATAAAGTTGCTTATTATGGTAAAGTGACAGCTCATCATCTACTATAGATTTATAATTATCATCAAACAATAAAAGATTTGCTTCATTTCCGACTTTTATTTCACCACAATTATTCAAAGAAAGTATTTTTGCCGGATTTGTACTTACAAGTTTTATGAAATCACTAAAAGATATGATTTTATTTCTAACCAAATAAGTATATCCTAACTTAAGTGTCAGACTAAGAGCATTTGTGCCATCTCTCGCATCTTCAAAAGCTACATCTTTATATATATATGACTTTGGAGAATGAGATGAAGTCAACACATCTATCTCATGATTTTGCAGCTGGAGAAGTATTTTTTTTCTTTCCTGTTCACTTCTTAAAGGTGACATAAGTTTTGCTTTGGTATTAAAATCATCACATTCTGTCTCATTTAACAAAAGATTATGTATTGGAACTTCTGTAAAAACTTTTTTATTATCCTTTTTCACCGCTTTTAGAATCTGTATTGATTTTGAAGTTGAAATACCCTGAAATAAAATACAAATATCAAAAAAAGTTGCCAGCTCCACTATTTTAGAAACTTCACTTATCTCTGCTATTTTGGATATTCCAGGAAGTCCAAGCTTGAAAGATATATCACCGTCATTTATGACACCTTGATTTTTTATACTTTTATCTTCACAAAAACAAAATAAAGGTTTTGATTTCATATTTGCATATTGCATGACTCTGACCAATAAATTACCATCAATATCAGACCTAGAATATAAAATTTTTGCTCCATTTTTTAGAAATGTTGCAATATTATTCAATTTATTTTCATTATTAACAGAATTTGAAGACAATATCATTTTACTGACATTTGATGTATTTAGCATTTTGGAGTTTAGCAGTTCCAAATGTGTTGCATTTTCAATTCTTGGAAAAAAATCATCAATCAAAACAAACCTGCCTACACCACCCTCGTTTGCTTGTAAAAGTAAATCATTAATATTTTTTTGGTTTAAAGTATCATCAAGTAATCTGACATTTGTATCAATTAGTTTCGGTAAAAGGTATCTTTTATTTGCATCATATATTTTTTCATTTGACTTTAGTGTGATGTTATCATCAATTTTAACTATTACACCATTTTTAACTCTTAAATCACCAAAAAAGATACTATCTTTTAATACTATATGAGCATTTTTGATAAGCATTTTTCTAATCCTCTTAAAAAATTAAGATATATTAGCACATCTTTGCTTATCTATTGCAAAATTGTCTTTACATGAGTTATAAATTTATCCGGTCCGATAAAACCGACCAATTTTTTATCTTTTAACTGATTATGATTTTTATCGAAAAATACCATAACAGGAGGTCCGAAAACTTGATATTTCTTCATCATTTTCTTTTGTGCTTCCGAATTTTCAGTAACATCTGCTCTTATGAGTGTAAAATTTTGAAGTAATTTTTTTACTCTTTGATTTCCAAAAGTTTTTACATCAAGCTCTTTACAACTTACGCACCAATCAGCGGAAAAATCAACCATGACAGGTTTAGAAGAGCTATTTATTATTTTCTCAAGTTCATTTATATCTTTAACGACAATAAATTTATTCTCTTGTTGTTGAATATTATTTGAATTATTACTTTGATAGGAAGTTGTTATCTTCGTACTGCTTTCAAGCGGATTTAAAGGATTTGTATTGCCAAGATATGCACCGACAAAAAGCATAATACCATATATCAAAAAAATTATTCCTGTAACTTTTGCTATTTTTGAAAGTCCGCTAGCACCTATCTTGAACGGCTCTAAAGCTCCTAAATATACCGCTGAGCCGATAAATAAAAATGCCCAAAGTATCATCGTTAACATATCAGGGATAACTCTTGAGAAAAGATATAATGCCACTGCCAACATAATAACACCAAAAATTTTGGATACATTTTGCATCCAACCTCCAGGTTTTGGCATAAATTTTCCAGCACCAATACCTACAAAAAGTAAAGGTACACCCATACCAAGACTCATGATAAACAGTGCAAAACCGCCTAAAAGTGCATTGCCTGTCTGACCTATATATATCAAAGCTCCAGCAAGAGGTGCGGCAACACAAGGACCAACTATGAGTGCGGATAAAAAGCCCATAACAGCAACACCAATGATACCTTTACCCTGAGCAGAATCACTTGTTTTGCTTATCTTAGTCTGTATAAAACGGGGGAGTTGAAGTTCATAGAACCCAAACATAGAAAAGGCAAGTGCTACAAATACTGCTGAAAATATTGTAATAACCCATGGATTTTGCAAAAATATCTGTATGTTTGATCCGAAAAGACCGGCTAAGACTCCAGCCATGGCATAAGCTACCGACATCGACAAAACATATATCAAAGATAGAAAAAATCCTCGTTTAGCATTCATATTTTCTTTTGATTGAGAAACTATGATAGATGAAAGTATCGGTATCATCGGAAAAATACAAGGAGTTAAAGAGAGTAAAAGACCAAAACCAAAAAATGTTATCAAGACAATCCATAAACTACTTTTAGATAAAGTATCTGCTATTTTATTCTCTTCTGATATGCTCGAACTACTATCAACAGTTGTCTGTCTAACATTTTTTACTGTTTTTGTATTGATTGATTTTTTTTTAGAGCTATTTATCCCTGCCAAGTTCCATTTTTTTGTTTTTTTTTGATTTGGAGTAATTGTAGATAATGATACTGTTTTATTGATATTTTTTAAATTAAACTCAAAAGTTTTATTCATAGGTGCATAGCAAAGCCCAAGTTTGGTACATCCTTGAAAATGAACTTTTAATTTTATTTTGCCTTTTTTGATTCCCAATCTCTTTTTTATCAAAGAAATAGGAATTTTTACATTAACTTTATTGAAATATACAATAAATCCATGATATTTTACAGGTTTTGGAAGCTGAATATCTTTATCAAGAGAGATATTCTTAGGTGAAATAATGATAAACTTAAGTTTATTCTTATAAGCATATATCTCATTGCCCAGTTTTATCTCTATATTTATTTTATTATTTTTTAAGGTTGCACTTGGCTTGAAAGCTTGATTTGGCATCAAGACATCACTTTCTGAAATAGCATATAGTGAATTATACCCAATAAACAGTATCACCAAAACATACAAGAACTTCTTCATATATAACCTTTTATTATAAATTAAAAAATATTTTATCTAAATGTTACTATAAATTTTATTAACTACAAAAAATAATTTTAAAAACAAAAAAAGAGAGAAATTACAAAAGTTTTTCTTTGTAAACTTTTATTTTTATTTCAAGAGTAATACTTGCATAAGCTGGAGATGGGGAGGGGAGATAGTCTGTTTTTATATGTAAATGTGAAAAATATTTATTATACAGTTTTTCAGCAGTTTTTGATGTAAAAAATATAATTTTTATATTTTTATATTTTTTTAGCAAAAGTTCAATATCATTTACTTTTATATCCTTTAGATTTGCATCGGAACTGTTTTTTCTTTGACAAGATTCTATAATATCCCAAAGGGCTATATTTTTTTCTTTTAGCAATGCAATCTTTGCTTTTTTTGTTTTAATATCTTTATTATATATATTAGATAGAATTTTCCAAAACTGATTTTGTTTGTGAGCATAATAAAATGAATTTTTAAATGAATTGATACTTGGGAAACTCCCAAGTATCAATATATTTGAATTGTTTTCAATGATTGGCTTAAACGGATGAGTTGTATTACTCAACTTCTGCATCTATGACATCATCATCTGCAGGTTTGTCTCCTCCTGTTTTTTGTCCTTCATTAGCCCCTGTATTTCCGGCTTTTTCATCTTTTTTATACATTGCCTCGGCAAGCTTGTGACTAACTTCAGTTAATGCTTTTACTTTTTCATCTATTTGCTCTTTTGTGACATTTTCATTTTTAAGTGTCTCTTTTAAAGCATCGAGTGCAGCTTGAACTTTATCTTTTTCACTTTGTTCTATCTTATCACCAGCTTCGGTAAGAGTTTTTTCTGTTTGGTGGCATAATGCATCGGCTTGATTTTTAGCATCAATCAAATCTTTTATTTTTTTATCTTCTTCTTTATGAAGCTCAGCATCTTTTACCATTTTTTCTATTTCACTCTCATCAAGTCCACTTGAACCGGTGATTTTAATTTCTTGAGATTTTCCGGTTGCTTTATCTTTGGCACTAACTGTTAAGATACCGTTTGCATCAATATCAAAAGTTACTTCTATTTGAGGAACACCTCTTGGAGCCGCTGGGATTCCCTCAAGATTGAATTGTCCCAATGATTTATTATCTTTCGCAAACTCTCTTTCACCTTGTAAAACATGAATAGTAACTGCACTTTGATTGTCCTCAGCAGTAGAGAAAACTTGAGATTTCTTAACAGGTATAGTAGTACCTTTTTCAATAACTTTAGTTGTTACACCACCAAGAGTTTCGATACCTAAGCTCAAAGGTGTTATATCAAGTAAAAGTACATCTTTCACATCACCTTTGATAACAGCACCTTGTATGGCTGCTCCTATTGCAACAACTTCATCCGGGTTCATTGATTTATTTAAATCTTTTCCGAAAAATGCTTTAACTTTTTCTTGAACCAATGGTATCCTTGTGCTTCCACCGACTAAAACGATCTCTTTTATCTCATCTTTAGAAAGGTCAGATTCTTTTACTACTTGCCCTATTTTAACTATAGTTTCTTCTACTAAATCCTCTATCAAGCTTTCAAATTTTGCTCTTGTAATCTTTTTGACAAAGTGCTTAGGACCGGATGCATCCGCAGTTATAAATGGTAGATTTATCTCAGTCTCGGTTGCAGCTGAAAGTTCTTTTTTTGCATTCTCAGCGGCTTCTTTCAATCTTTGAAGTGCCATCACATCCTGTTTTAAATCAATTCCGCTTTCACTTTTAAATTCATGACATGCCCAGTCAATAACCCTGTTATCAAAATCATCACCACCTAAAAATGCATTTCCTCCGGTAGCTAAAACTTCTACAACATTATCACCTGTCTCAAGCACAGTAACATCAAATGTACCGCCCCCTAAATCATAAACAACAATCTTTTCAGCATTTTTCTTATCGAGTCCGTAAGCAAGAGCTGCAGATGTTGGCTCATTTATAATCCTAAGTACATTCAATCCCGCTATTGTTCCAGCCTCTTTAGTAGCTTTTCTTTGAGAATCGTTAAAATATGCCGGTACAGTAATAACAGCGTCAGTTACTTTATCACCCAAGAAAGCTTCAGCATCCTCTTTTAATTTCATAAGTATCTTTGCACTTATTTCTTGTGGGGTATAAACTTTACCATCAACATCTATAGCACAAGCCCCATTTCTGTCAATTACTTCATAAGGAAGTCTTTTTTTAGCCTCTTTTGCCTTATCTTCATCACACATTAAACCCATAATTCTTTTTATAGAATATATTGTTTTTTTAGGATTTGTAACAGCTTGTCTTTTTGCAGGATCGCCGACTAAAACTTCGCCTTTATCAGTAAAAGCAACAACTGAAGGAGTTGTGTTTTTTCCCTCTTTATTTGCTACAACTTTACTCTCACCTCTTTCATAAATCGAAACACAAGAATTTGTTGTTCCTAAATCTATTCCTATAACTCTACTCATTTTTTATCCTTTATTTAATTTTTATTTTTATTTTGCTATTGAAACCATAGCAGGTCTTAAAACTCTATCTTTTATCTTATAACCTTTTTGGAGAAGCTCTACTATCTCGCCCTCATTATGTTTATCGCTCTCAACTTGCATTACCGCATCGTGAAAATGAGGATTGAAACCATCTTTTATATCAATTAGTTCAATACCATGTTTTTGCATTACCTTTTTAAATTGCTCAATAGTAAGATTTATCCCCTCTTCTATTTTTTTAACATATTCTTCCTCCTCTTTATCAGCCTTCAAGGCAGATTCAGCTGCAAAATCCATAGAGTCAATAACAGGCAATAAATCTCTTGCAAACTCTTCATTTGCATAACTTACGGCTTGCATTTTTTCTCTTTCCATTCTTTTTTTAATATTTTCAAAATCTGCAACAGCCCTTAGATACCTATCTTCTGATTCTTTATTTCTTTCACTTAATTCGTCAATCTTTTTCTCCAAAGAATCATCTACACCCTCACTTTCTATCTCCTGTTCGCATTCTTGAGATTCCAACTCTTCTTCATTATTTTTTTCACTCATATTATCTCCTTATACTAATTTCATCTAAAAATTCCCTATAATCACTATCAACTTTACCAATACAGAAAAAATTTACTTTTTTATTTTCTACTTTAGTTCGATATTTAAAAGCCATATAACCTTCTGGAACCAATTCATCAAAATATATACCATCATCTAATTTTTCAAAAACTACTGAACTGGTAAAACTTCTAATATCTTTCTTATGAAAATTATAAAACTTTATCATATCATATAGAATATACTCTTTTTCTCTAAAAATGATATTTGAATCAAAAAGTTGTTCTATTTTTTTTCTAAGCTCATACAATCCAACATTGACAGAAATATTTTTAACTCTGTTTATGTCATATCCTATCAAATTAATCAAAAACTTCTCAACTTTTTCATTATATTCCAAAACAATACTATCATTTTCAAAAACTATAAGCAAAAATCTATCATTTACATTTATAATTTCACTAAGCCTGTACTCATCAACATATTGCAACATACAATATATATCAAAGTTACCAACCCATCTTCTCAACTCATCAATATTATCTATTCGCAAATCGTCAATATTTATAAAATACTCTTCCCAGTATCTTTTGAGTGCTGTCCAAGTGGGAATACGACCGCTACTTGTATGGAGTTGTTTCAAGATACCTTCGTACGATAATTTCTTAAAATACACTCTTATTGTTGACGAAGATATATCTATGTCCATTTTACTCTTCAGCTCATTAGAGCCTATCGGAACATTATTTTTCAAATACTCCTCAATAATGGTATTTAAGATAATCTCTTTTTTTCCCACAATTCCTCCTTTTCAAAGGCATAAACCATTGAAAATCTATCTTCAAGCACTCGCTCAACTCATTTGCTAATGAAATTATACAACATTGAGTGTATTAATGTCAAGTATTTTATGTAAAAAATTTAAATAAATATTATTGAGCCAATAAGACTAAATGTTTTAATGCAGTTTATTTAAGATATAAAACGGTATAATGTGATCTTTTAAAAGGAAAAAGTTGAAAAAAGTTGAAATAAATAGCCTTTCCAATCATATTAAAAATGTAACCCATGGATTCTTTTTAGGCATAGGCACAGCCATCGCCGAACCCTCTACCATACTCCCTCTTATAGTGCATCATTTTAGTTCAAGTTCTATACTTGTCGGTTTTTTTGTTGCACTTTTAAGAGGAGGAGCAATACTTGTACAAATGTTTGCAGCTTTTTACGCACAAAGCTTTATGATAGTTCTGCCATTTCTTAGGAGAGTTTTTTTTGTAAGGTTTTTAGCATGGTTTAGCATTGGATTTTCTATTTTACTTATTGGCAACAGATCAAAAGATTTAACACTTTTTTTTATAGGACTCGGGCTTTTCTTCTTTAGTCTCTCTGCTGGTTTTGGTGCCATTTATTTTAGAGAAATAATGGCAAAAATGTTTACACATAAATTTCGTGGTTTCACTATGGCTTACAGACAATTTTTTACAGGTCTTGGCTCAATCCTCAGTGGTGTTGCTGCAGGCTGGGTTTTAAATCATTTTACTGCTCCTGAAAGTTATGGATATCTTTTTATAATAAGTGCTGTATTTATGGGTTTTGGATTTTTAGCTTTTTCTACAATTGATGAGCCCAAAAAAGAAAAAATTTTACAAAAAGAATCAAGCTTCAGACAATTTTTGAAAAATTCTTTTGTATTATTGAAAAATGACAGATATTTAACCAATCAAATATTTTCATATCTTTTTTCATATTCATACATGCTTTCAATGCCTTTTATCATACTTCAAGCAAAAAAATATATCTCATTGAGCGGTACAGATATAGGAATTTTTATCTCTGTACAGATGATAGGTGCAATGCTTAGTAACTTTTTATGGGGAAAGCTTTCTTCAAGTGGTAGAAATAGAATCATAGTAAACATCTCAACTTTAGTACTTATTTTTGCTATAACTTTAGCTTTAATAACAAAAAGCAACATATATGCATACTATCTTATATTTTTCTGTTTGGGAATAGCTACTGATGGATTGAGATTGAGTTTTGGAAACCTTATACTTATCTTGGCCCCAGAAGAGAAAAGACCTATTTATGTTGCACTTCAAACAAATATATCCTCAATCGGTATTTTCTTTTCTGTTCCAGGAGGCATCATAGTAGAATATTTAAATTATAATTGGCTGTATGGAGTTACACTCGTATTTTTATTTATCTCATTTATTTTATCATTGAAACTTAAAGATATCAGTTAATTGATGACTTTTTAAACTTCAAAAAAATCTTAAAAGATTTTTTAATATTTTTCATAATATCTTTTTTTTTACTAAAAAGATTTTTTTTATCCTGGATTGAAGTAAAAAGCTCACTGAGTGCTTTTTTTTCATTTTCACTTAAAGTTACAGCCATATTCTCACCTTATCTCCTTTTTTATTCTTTTTACAACTCTAAGCACTTCTTCATCATCATCAAGCAATGAAAGTAGCTTAAACACAGACATAACTGCCTGGGGTTTTGAATTACCCAGTCTCCAATCTTGATATGTCCTCATAGAAACCCCAAGTTTTTTTGCCATCTCTTTTTGGCTGATTTTTTTTCCAAAATTTTGAGCTTCTATGGCATTATGAAGTAAATTAAATATATCATTTATTTCCATTAAAACACCGTTTTTTTCTTAAATTATACGATTAAGTGTATATTATATGAAAATAAATATTTTTTTTAACTTAAATATCTATTTTTTTTACAATAAAATTGAATATAGTAACTTTTTTTACGAAATTTTATACAGGAAATATTATGGATTATGAATTGTGAGTGAGAAGCTAAAGTCTCTAGCTTCTCGTGTTGTTATTTATCTCTTATTGATAAAGCTGTGATGACTTTTGTATAAGTATCAAAATCTTTTCTTTTAAGATATCTTAAAAGCCTTTTTCTCTGACCTACAAGCTTTAAAAGACCCAGTCTTGAGCTATGATCTTTTTTATTAACTTTCAAATGTTCTGTTAAATACTTAATTCTTTCACTTAAAAGTGCTATTTGAACTTCAGTAGAACCTGTATCTGTATCTTTTCTGGCAAATTCTTTGATGATTTCCATCTTTTTCGCCGAACCCAAAGCCATGATGACCTCCTGATTGGTAGATTTTAGGTTTAAAATATCAATTTAAACCTAATAGGATTGGAATTATACAAAAAAAAACATAAATTAATATAAAGAACAGAAAATATTTAGTACAATATTACTCCTATTTAATCAACAAGGAGTATTATGCTACTTACAAAAGCAAGTGAATATGCTCTACTTTCGCTTATATTGATATCAAAGGAAGATTATCCTATCGATGTTGATACGCTTTCAAAGAAATTAAATATTTCCAAAAGTTTTTTAGCAAAAATATTACAAAGTCTTGCAAAAGGCAATATTCTTACATCCCACAAAGGTGCAAAGGGAGGATTTAAGCTTTCAAAGAAACCTGAGGAGATTTCCATAAAAGATGTTATTGAATATGCTGAAAAAAAGACTCCGATAGTCTTTGAATGCTCTCCATCAAAGGAATCTTGTAAAAGCAGCAGAGCAGAAACTTGCTCAATATGGCCTATGTTAAACAGGCTGCAGATAAAAATAGATAATTTTTTAAATGAAATTTCTTTAAGAGATATGATGTAAATGTCTGCAAGAAAAAGGAAATATTTAGGAATACTCTCTCCTTTTATAAGTATTTTAAGCAAAACAAAAGATTTAACCATAGTAGCCTTTATTATAGCTATTTTAGCTATAATTATAGTTCCTCTTCCAAGTTATGCCTTAGACTTTTTTTTAACGCTTTCCATTTCGATTTCAGTTTTGATTATACTTGTATCACTCTATGTTCCCAAGCCAACCGATCTTACAACTTTTCCGACACTTATACTCATAATCACGCTGTATAGACTCTCTTTAAACATTGCAACAACAAGGATGATTTTAAGTAAAGGTCACGAGGGTCCAGCAGCCGTTAGTAGTATAATAGATAGTTTTGGACAGTTTGTTGTCGGAGGAAATTATGTTATAGGCGTAATAGTATTTACTATTTTAGTACTTATTAATTTTATAGTTATAACCAAAGGTTCCACTAGAGTTGCGGAAGTTGCGGCAAGATTTACTCTTGATGCAATGCCCGGGAAACAGATGGCAATAGATGCGGATTTAAATGCCGGATTGATAGATGAACAAACAGCGAGACAAAGAAGAGAGTCTATCATCCAAGAGGCAAATTTTTATGGAGCTATGGATGGTTCTAGCAAGTTTGTAAAAGGTGATGCAATAGCTGGTATAGTCATAACTATCATCAATATAATAGGTGGCTTTTTAATAGGTATGTTCCAATACAACATGAGTCTCTCTGCAAGTGCAAAAACTTTTACAATATTAACTATCGGTGACGGATTGGTATCACAGATACCGGCTCTTATCATATCAACCGCAACGGGTATCATTATAACAAGATCAAGTGATGGAAAAGAGAATTTTGCCGAAGGTATTATAAATCAACTTGTTAATGAACAAAAAACCTTATATATTGTTAGTTTTATCTTGATAGTTTTCGCTTTGGTGCCGGGACTTCCAACTATTTCTTTGCTGGTAGTAGGATTTTTGTTCTTAGCACTTGGTTACTTTATCAAAATAAGCAAAGATGAGCAAATGAATAAAACCGTTCAAACTCAATCAGAGAATATCACAGATATTCAAACTCTAAGCCCAGAAGAAGAAAAAAAGATAGAAGAAAAGAATCTTGAAGATATCTTAAAACAGGAAATTTTAGAATTAGACCTTGGTTATCAACTTGTTAAATTAGCTGATCCTAATCAAGGTGGAGATATACTTTCTCGCATAAAAAATATGAGAAAAAAGATAGCAACAGACTATGGATTTTTGATACCTCAGATAAGAATAAGAGACAATCTTCATTTGGATCCAAACCAGTATACTATATTATTAAAAGGCATCTCAATAGGCAAAGGAACCATATATGCAGATAAATTTATGGCTATGGACAGTGGCTTATCAACAGAAGACATAGAAGGAATCCCAACCAAGGAGCCAGCCTTTGGACTTGAAGCTATATGGATAGATGCAAACCAAAAAGATGATGCCATTATGAAAGGCTACACCGTTATAGATCCAGCCACGGTCGTATCGACACATATGAGTGAACTCATCAAAAAATATGCGGAAGATTTACTTTCCCGCCAAGAAGTTAACATGCTTGTTGAAAATGTTAAAAAAGATTATCCAGTCGTTGTTGATGATTGCTTAAAAGTTGCAAATATAGGATTAATTCAAAAAGTATTAAAATCTTTATTACATGAAAAAATTCCTATACGAGATATGCTTACTATACTCGAAAGCATCAGTGATGTAGCAGAAGTTACAAAAAATATAGATATCATAGTTGAACAAATAAGAGCAAAACTCTCCAGAGTCATCACAAATCTATACAAAGATGACAAAGGTGTATTGAAGCTGATAACATTTAATACTGCGACAGAACAAAAACTTTTAGACAAGCTAAATGATAAAAATGGTATTAGGGATTTACTTTTAAATATTGGACAAATAAATGCACTAGTAGAAGCAATAAGCAACGAAGCAGCAAAAATTTTACAAAAAGGCATAGCTCCGGTTATCTTGATAGTTGATCCACTTCTTAGAAAATCCATAAAAGATATATTTGAAAAATTTGGACTCGATGTTGTTGTGCTAAGTCATGCAGAAATAGATCCTAATGTAACCTTTGAAGTTATAGATACAGTTGAAATTGAAAAATTATAAAGGAAAAATATGAAATTATACCATCTCTCACATATAGACCTCGACGGTTACGGCTGTCAAATGATCACAAGAGAATATTATAAAAATATAAATTTTTATAATTCAAATTATGGAAATGAAATAACACAGAAAATTGAACAAATCTTCCATGACATCAAAATAGATAATCAAGAAAAAAATATCATTTTAATAACAGACTTAAACCTTTCTTTGGAGCAAGCTGGTTTCTTAGATGACAAAGTAAGAAATGAAGATAAAAATATAGAGCTCATTTTACTAGATCATCACAAAACAGGAATCGCATGTGCAAATAAATTTGATTGGTATTTTTTGGATGAAACAAGGTGTGCTACAAAAATTACTTATGATTATTTTTCAAAAAAATTTACAAAAAATGAAAAATTATCCAAATTTACAAATATTACAAATGCTATAGATATATGGTTATCAAAAGATAAATATTTTGAACTCGGAAAAGTTTGTTTAAAGTTGGTCAGCGATGCGAAAGAAGTCAACAGAGTTATGTTTGCAAAAGAAAACAATGAATATATTTTCAGCATGCTTGAAAATTCTTATGAGTATTATGATCAAACCAAAGCAAATATAGCACTCGATAATGCACTTCATAAATTAAAAAAGAAATTTTTTAAAGGCTTTAGCGTAGATGACACACTAGATAATTTAGTTTCCAAATATATAGTTACTTTGCTTACAAATAAAAAAGAACAAATGAGCATCGACTATAATGGGGCAAAAGGCATATTAACTTATTCTATATCAAATGTTTCTGTCATAGGTAATGATTTTTTGGTTAAAAACCCGGATTTTGACTTTTTTTTAAATATAAATGGCAGAAGAAATATAAGCTTAAGAGGAAATGGAAAAGTTGATGTAAGTGTTATAGCTGGTGAACTTGGAGGAGGTGGCGGACATGCAAATGCAAGTGGCGGAATCATAAAAAGTTTTAAAGATAGTTTTTTATATGATAATATTAAGAAACAAGTAGAAGATGCAATAAAAAAAGTAAGGAAATAAAATGATACAAAATAAACTAAAAGAAGCTGAAAGCGAAATAGAAGAATTATCTATGCAGTTGGTAGATATGTTGGAAGTTGCATTATATTTTGCAGGATTTAAAAAAGAAAATTTAAAAAATTCTATCGAAATTTACTTAAATGCGATAGATGAAGTATACGAAGATGAAGAAGGAGAAATGGGAGTTGACGAAATAATTGAAGTTATAAATCATATCAAAAAAACTCAGCCTGCTCTTTTTAGATAAGATAACTACCTATATAAAAAGGTCATTTTATTGACCTTTTTATAGGTAAAAATTTTAAAGTATCTTGTCTTTTATCTGATTTATCCAAGTTTTTATTCTTTTATCTGTTAATTCACTCTGATTGTCTTCATCAAGAGCCAATCCAACAAATTTACCATTTAATACTGCTTTTGAATTTTCATAATCATAGTCACTGTCTATATCGAAGCTGCCAATGACATTAGCCCCCATTTTTATAACTTTCTCGTACATTTCTCCCATCGCATCAAGATATGTATCACCATACCCCTCCTGATCTCCAAGACCAAACAGTGCTACAGTTTTACCAGAAAGATTTATCTTTTCAAAATCATCCATAACTTCTTCCCACTCATCTTCAAATTCGCCATCACCCCAGGTAGCAACTCCAAATATTAGTTTATCATAGTCATTGATTTTATCTATTGGTGTATTTGCTACATCAAATATATCAATTCCCCCTAAATTTTCTGCAATCTCTTTTGCTATACTTTCAGTGTTACCTGTGCTACTTGCGTAAAATAATGCTGTCGCCATAATAGCTCCTTTCATTTAAAGATATATTTATATGAATATACAATATTATTTATTAGGTATTTATTAATGATAATAGTTATCATTAATAATAAGTTTATTTTTATTTTTTTGCTACAAAACAAGCAAAATTTGCCCACTTAAAGACAATATCGATTTTTTTAAATCCTGCTGTCTTTAAGAGACTTATATTTTCATCATCACTATATGGAATAAGTACATTCTCCAAAGCTTCCCGTTTTTTTGATATTTCAAAATCACTATATCCTTTTTTTCTTTTATATTTATGATACTCATCAATCATTTGCTTATGAAGTTTTTTATCTTCATAAATAACTTTTTCATTAAAAATAAAAAGTCCATTATTGTTCAATGAATTATATATCTTTTGCACTAAATCTAATCTTTTTGAAGGTCTGACAAATTGCAAAGTATAATTAGCAAGTATAATCTTTGAAGCAGGTATATTATCTCTAATAAAATCAGCATAAATCAATTCTATATCAGCTCCAAATGCTGATATCTTCCTTTTGGCTCTTGAAATCATTGCATTAGAATTATCAATGCCGATAAGTCTTAAATCTTTACCTGATTTTTTATATATTTCTATCAGGGTCGTAGCGGTTGAACTGCCTAAATCACAAACCGTATCATTAATCGTACAATTTTTTACAACAAGGTCGCTCACCAAATCCAAAACTTCATAATAAAACGGTATGGAACGATCAAGCATATCATCAAATACACTAGCAACTTCTTCATCAAATTCAAATTGTTTATCTATATCTTTTTTAAAAACTTTATCTATTTTTAAATCTTCCAATACAATGCCTTTTAAATACTTTGCAAATATTATCGCATATTGATACATTTTGTCAATAGTTGCATTAAATGTCTACTTAGATATAGAACATATTAGTAAAAAAATAGTATAATAAAATAAAAAAGGTTTTATATGTTTTTTTCAAAAAATAACAATGATGACTTTGAAAAATTAAAAAATTTTATAGAAAAAGATTTAACATCGATGAGAGAACAAAATGACTTGGATTTATCTGATATTCAAAAGATAAAAAATACAGAAACTTTAAATGACAAAATCTCTTTGATTCTCGAACTTAAAAACCAAGATTTATCTGCATGGCAAATTTTTAAAGAAACATTTCCTATAGCTTTTATCGCAATAAACGCTAAAAAAGAGATAGTTGAACACAATAGAATATTTGAATTATTAACAGAATTTACTTTTAATGAAATACATCACAACTCAGGCGGAAAAATACTATGGCCAATAAATCCAAAAGATTGCCAGGTCTGTGCTCTTGCTACAAAATATATTAATTCTAAACAATCTGGCAATGGCTTTGCTAATATCATCTCCAAACCAGGTGAAGAAATTCCAGTATTTGTATATGTTGTACCTATATTTACAAATGGTAACTTTCAAAAAGCATATATTCTCTTAAGAGACAGAAGAGAGGAATTGATAAATAGAAAAAACTTTATGTCTGAACAAATAAAGCCAATCACAAGTATTTTAAATAAAATTGCAAAAGGTGATATATCAGAAAGACTTTTATTGGATGAGAATAGTGAATTAAAGAAGCTTGAAACACCTATAAATACTATTATTGAAACTTTACACACTATTACATCTAAGATATCCGTATCTGCTACAAATGCTTCTCATATCAGCTGCGACACAAAAAAAACTCTCAAACAAACACAAGAATGGAATGAAGAAGTTTTCCGACCAAGTCAAAACGAATTGGCAATGAAGGCAAAAGATTTAGAGACTTCTATTGGAGATATTCAAAATATGGTAAGTTTAATCGAAGAAGTGAGTGACCAAACAAACCTGCTAGCTCTTAACGCAGCCATAGAAGCCGCAAGAGCAGGAGAACACGGCAGAGGTTTTGCAGTTGTAGCAGATGAAGTAAGAAAACTAGCAGAAAAGAGTCAGCAATCCACAAATGAAATTAAAACCACTATATCTATTATAAAAGAAAATACAACAATAATAACAACCAACATAAAAAATACAGAAAAAGAGGCTACAAAATTAACCAAAAGCTTAAATGATATGAATGAAAGCTTCTCAAACATAGAACAAGATGTAAATTCACTAAGTGAAGAAACCAAAAAATTTAAGCTATGATTTTTTGAGGATATAAAAGTTAAAACTCCGTAACTAAGAAGAGAAGATTTTGCTCCTCTTCCTTTTTATATATTTACATCATTCCTTAATACACTAATTTGGAATAAGTGATAAACAAATTATTTGCTTAATCTATATTATTGCCAAATTTTGCTAAAATAAATGAAATTATATTTTAAGGTTTAGTGTTAGATGGCATATTCAGAATCAGATACTCGCTCAAAACTTATCGACCCATCTATAAGAAAAAGTGGTTGGTTAGAATCTAACATAGCAAGAGAGTACTATTTTACTGATGGTCGCAAACTCATCGGTGGCAAACGAGGCAAGAGATACTTCGTTGATTATTTACTTACTTATAAAAACACTAACCTAGCTATCATTGAAGCCAAAGCCGAATCTAAAGACCC
>WFMT01000285.1 GCA_015488975.1 Campylobacteraceae bacterium
AAGAAGCGGGGATATAAGCCTTGCTTTAGTTGAAAGCATAAAGAGATTGCGCTTCACCCTTGTCTGCCTCTTGGGTATCATACCTTAAAAACTTATGTTTTACCATAAACCTTCTAACCATTTGCACATATTTGTCTCTAAGCTGAGAATACTTTTTCATTGTTTGCGCTGCATCTGTTCCGCTAAATTTTTCATCTAAAATTCTAGATTGATATCTTTGAATTCTGAAATTTTTATAAGCTCTATTGCTGTTTAAATTATTTACATAAGCATTAACAGAGGCTTGTAAAGAATTAAAAATTCTTATTTTATGGATTTTACCTTCTGCTCTATCTTGAGGAATTATTCCTTTTGCTCCGTATGTCCACTGACCAAAAAGATTGTCAGCTTGTATCGCAAATCTACTTTTTCCCCATGCACTCTCTATAGCAGCTTGAGTCAATGCTAAAGATTCAGGAACCTTATCAATCTTCAAAAGATAATCATCTTTATCAAAAAGATTCTTTATCTTATAAATTTTTGAAATCCTAACAAGCCTTCTTAAATCACTTTTATCAATACCGCCAAAGCCTTTTTTTTCAAGTTTATTAAAAAAGTTAATCACAAATTCTCTTCTTTTTAGTGTTATTTTATTGGCTTTTTTTATCATTGGTAGCATAATTTCTACAAATTTATTTCTTTGCAAAGAGGCATTTTTTATATTATAATACCAAGAAGGCAATCCTCCAGCAAATAGTATCGATGATAAAAGTAATATTGATATCAATATTCTTTTCACTTTTTTTCTCCAGTTATAAAATTTTATCTCTTATTATATCAAAAACTTTTACAACTTTTCCTTTAAAATAAATTTTATTATTTTTATAAGACAGGATTAATTTTTCACCACTTTTTGGATATACATCGGCAATATCTCTCACATAACCCTTAGCTCTTGCCATATAAAAACAAGCTGCCATTCCCGTACCACATGCCAGCGTTTCATCCTCAACTCCTCTTTCATAAGTTCTTACGAAAATTTGATGATTTTTTACCATTGCAAAATTGACATTGGTATTATATTTTTGCCTTAATTCTTTAGCCAAATCTTTTGAATAACTATTTAAATCTTTAACAAAAGTCACCAGATGAGGCACTCCTGTATCAAGAAAATCCCAAATATAACCCTTATCATTGATATCTTTATCTATGATTTTCAAATCTGTCAACATGACTTCAACAGTATCATTTTCAACCGTAGCTTCTATGATACCTGCTTTAGTCAAAAATTTCATATTTTCTCTAGCTAAGGCATTATTGAGTGCATAATGAGCCGCTGCCCTGCTGCCATTGCCACACATATCAGCCTCACTGCCATCGCTATTGTAAAATTGCCACTTAAAGTCATATTCAAAAGAATTGCCTGGTAAAATTACAATAAGTCCGTCTGCTCCAATTCCTGTTTGTCTGTGACACAACTCTTTGGCTAAATTACTTCTGTTTTTTTCTAAAAATGTATGAAATATTACAAAATCATTTCCACTTGCACTATATTTTGAAATTTGCATTATCTTCTCCTATATCCGACAATATTAGTTTTATATTGTTTTTTAAAAAATTTAAATCTTTTGAATTGTCTATCACCAAATCGGCTAATTTTCTTTTTTCTTCTATATCCATTTGAGATATTATTCTCTTTAATGCTTCATCTTTTCTCAAGCACTCTCTTTTCATAAGTCTGTTTAATTGCACCTTTTTAGGAGCATAAACTACTATAACTATATCTGCCTTATAGCCAACACTTTCAAAAAACAAAGGAATATCTATAAGATATTTTTTATGAATACTTTGTAATCTCTCAGACTCTTTTTTTATCTCTTTTCTTATTTTAGGGTGCAAAAAATCTTCTAACTCTTTTTTTTTCTCTGTATCAGAAAAAATTAACTGTCCCAATCCCTTTCTGTCTATTTTATTATTTTTAATATATTTTTTACCAAATAATTTTCCGATAGATTCTTTGTTTTCATCAAGTAGCCTGTGAGCAATCTTATCAGCATCTATTATCTCGTAGCCATTTTTTTCAAATATTTTACAAACTGTGCTTTTTCCTGTGCAGATACCGCCGGTAATAATTATAACCATTACTCTCCTTTTATCCATATTTTATCATATAATCGATAAAATACGACAATATTCAAAAAGGAAAAAGATATGTGCTATCAAAAATTACAAAGGATCTTAACAGCTATTGTTCTTGGCATAACTTTACTTTTTTTTACATTAGGGTTCAATGGTGATACCAAAATGTTTCAAATAGCAGTAATTTTACAAATTTTTGTTATTTTAATGCTTCTTCTGTGGGCATTTACAAACTTCTGTCCTTCTATATGGTTTTTAAAAAAAATATTCCCTCCTTGTGATTGGAAAAAGTAATGGAGAATAATAAGTGAGCAAAATAAGTTATAAAGATGCCGGTGTTGATATAGATGAAGGTGCGAGATTTGTTGAAGAGATAAAACCTTTTGTTACTTCAACTTTTGATAAAAATGTCATAGGTGGCATCGGCTCTTTTGCAGGAGCTTACGAACTGCCATCAGGATATAAAAAACCAGTCATTCTAGGTGCGACTGATGGGGTCGGTACAAAACTCAAACTTGCAATAGATGCCAAAAGGTTTGATACAGTCGGAATTGACTTAGTCGCTATGTGTGTAAATGACCTTATATGCAACTTCGCAACACCTATGTTTTTTTTAGACTATTATGCAACAGCTAAACTTAAAACCAACGAATCAACCGCTGTAGTTAAAGGTATAAGTGAGGGTTGCCTACAAAGTACATGTGCTTTGATAGGCGGTGAAACCGCTGAGATGCCTGGAATGTATGCAAAAAATGATTTTGATTTAGCAGGTTTTGCAGTCGGAATTGCTGAGAAAGATGAATTAGACAGAGTAAAAAAAGTCAAAGAGGGCGATATATTGATCGCACTGCCTAGCTCAGGCATCCATTCAAACGGTTACTCACTTGTTAGAAAATTATTGTTTGAAAAATTAAATCATAAATTTGATGATAAAATAGCCGGAGAAAAACTCATTGATCTGCTCTTGAAACCTACTAATATATATGTACAAACTTTTAAAAAACTAAAACCTTATATAAATGCACTTGCCCATATAACAGGTGGCGGTATCACAGAAAATTTACCAAGAGCTTTACCTAAAAATTTACAAGCGATAATCAGAAAAAATGATATACAAACTCTCCCCATCTTTGAATATATGTCAAAATTTGTAGAAGAAAAGGAAATGTTTAAAACTTTCAATATGGGAGTTGGCATGGTTATCATAGCAAATCCGAAAAATGTTGATAAAATTTTGGAAAACTCAGATGGTTATATAATCGGAGAGATACAAAAGGGCATAAACAAGGTTCAAATAAAAGGATAAGAACATGATTAAAAGAAAAAAGATATACAACCCGGACTCAAAAGAGAGTGTAGGAGAAAGAAGAGTTTTTGGTGGTAATCCTACAGGAATATTTGAATTAAATAAGATAAAATACCAATGGGCTTATAATCTTTGGGATATGATGCTAAATAACACCTGGTTTCCAAAAGAAGTTGACATGACCACTGATGTTAGGGATTATAAACAACTCACAGACCAGGAAAAGGTCTCTTATGACAAAGCTTTGTCTCAGCTTATTTTTATGGATTCACTTCAAACAAATAACTTAATAGATAATGTAAATCCTTTTATAACTTCTCCAGAGATCAACCTCATACTTGTTAGGCAGGCTTACGAGGAAGCTTTGCATTCACAAAGTTATGCCGTTATGGTGGATAGCATTTCAAGCAATACAGATGAGATATATGAAATGTGGAGGCAAGATGCAAAACTAAAAGGCAAGAATGATTATATCGCAAGTGTTTATGAAAAGTTGGCCGAAAATCCAACGGAAAAACAGATAGTAAAAGCAATGTTTGCCAATCAAATTTTAGAGGGATTATATTTTTATAGTGGTTTTACTTTTTTTTATACATTGGCAAGAAGCGGTAAAATGCTTGGTTCTGCTCAAATGATAAGATTTATCCAAAGAGATGAAGTAACCCACCTTTTGATATTTCAAAACATGATAAATGTCGTCAAAAAAGAGAGACCTGAACTTTTTACAAAAGAGTTGCTTGATGAAGTTTATCATATGTTTGAAGAAGCTGTAAAACTCGAAGTATCTTGGGGGCAATACATAACAAACGGTCAAATTTTAGGATTAACAGATGAGATCATAGATGAATATATCAAGTATTTGGCAAATGAAAGGCTAAAAGCGGTTGGCTTAAAGCAGCTATACAATGCAAAACATCCGATAAAATGGGTAGATAATTTTAGCCAGTTCAATAATCAAAAAACTAACTTTTTTGAGGGAAATGTTGCAAACTATTCAAAAGGAAGTTTAACTTTTGACGACTTTTAAAGAGTTAGTATCTTTACAATTTTCTTATGATAACTTTGCATTTGAAAAGAATTTTAAAAAACTCTCATCTCTTGTCAAAAAAGCTCCGACAAATTCTATCATTTGTGCTCCGGAGCTGTGTCTTAGTAATTTTTGTTATGATAATATGTTTAAAGCTGCCGATTTTAGCACAAAGATAGAAAAAGAATTATTAAAACTTACAAAAAATAAAACTCTCTGTTTGAGCATGATTGAGTATGAAAACGGTAATTTTTACAATAGAGCAAAATTTATTCAAAATGAAAAAATTATATATCAAAGAGACAAGTATGAGCTTTTTAAACTTGGTAAAGAGGATAGTTATTTTACCCCTGGCAAAAAAAATGATATAAAAATTTTTAAAGCAAATGGTATCAAATATGCAATTCTTATATGTTTTGAGCTTAGATTTGTGGAGCTTTGGAAGCAAATTCAAGGTGCCGATATAGTTTTGATACCATCTTTATGGGCAACAGCAAGAAAAAAGCATTTACAAATCCTAAGCAATGCCTTATCACTTCTAAATCAGTGCTTCGTAATCGTATCAAATAGTGCAAATGAAGATATGGCAAAAAATTCTTCTTTTTCTTCGCCTTTTGGCGAATTCTGTAAAAATGATAGAAAAAGTTTAATTTTAAAAGAGATAAACTTGAAAGAGATAAAAAAGATGAGAAGATATATAGATATAGGAATAAAATGATAGAAAAAAGGATACAGTTTCAAAAATGCAAAAAAATGGCTGAAGAAATTGATAAAATTTTTCCTTTGGAAGAACATATTTTTGAAGCTTTTACACAAATACAAAGAGAGTCTTTTGTTCCGGTTGGATTTAAACATTATGCTTATAAGTTAGATGCCTTGCCTCTATCTTCAAGTCAATGGATAAGTTCGCCCTTAACAGTTGCAAAAATGACACAATTTTTAGAAATAAACGATAAAGTTGATTCTGTTATGGAGATTGGGTGTGGGAGCGGGTATCAAGCTGCAATTTTAAGTAAATTAATAAGAAGGGTTTTTACGATTGAAAGAATTGAAAAGCTATCAATAGAAGCAAAAACGAGATTTAAAAAGATGGAAATCAGCAATATCCATATAAGATATGATGATGGACAAAACGGTTGGAGTTCTTATGCCCCATTTGACAGGATACTCTTTTCCGCCTCAATCAAAGAAATACCGAAAAAGATATTCAATCAACTAAAAAGCGGTGGTATTTTAGTAGCTCCCATAGAAAAAGACAAAAAACATATAATTACAAAATTTATAAAAAAAGATGATAAAATTATCAAAAATGAACTCAATAATTGTCTTTTTGTACCTATTTTAAACGGAGTGAAAAAATAATTATGATATAATTTTACCTTATGACAAAAGGAGATAAAATGAAATCAATTGCTACAATAAAAATTGATGAGAAGGTCTATGAATTCCCAATTTTAGAAGGCACCAGAGGTCCTAAGGTCCTGGACATCAGATCGTTTTATAAAGATACAGGAATGTTTACATACGATCCTGGTTTTACTTCAACTGCAAGCTGTAATTCAGAGATAACATTTATAAATGGAGAAAAAGGTGAGCTTAGATATAAAGGTTATCCAATAGAAGAATTGACTGAAAAATACAAATATCTTGACATCTGTTATCTTCTTTTAAATTCCAAATTACCTACGCATGAACAATCAATAGAGTTTGATAATGAATTAAGACATCGTGCATTTGTTGATGAGGGCTTTCAAAGCCTTTTTAATGCTTTTCCAAGAACTGCACATCCTATGGCGATGCTCTCTTCGGCTGTAAGTGCACTCTCTGCATTTTATTATGATCATGTTGATATTTCAGATGAATCTGAATTTGCCCAAATGTCAGGAAGAATTATAGCAAAAATCCCCACCTTGGCATCTTTAGCTTACAGAAGAGGACTTGGTATTCCCATCATTTATCCAGATATTGACAGATACTTTACAGAAAACTTTTTATATATGCTAAGAGCCTATCCAGGTGGCAAAATGCATAGAAATATCAATGAAAAAGCAGATACAAAGATTAGTGATATAGAAGTCAAGGCGCTTGATACCATCTTTACTTTACATGCCGATCACGAGCAAAATGCTTCAACAACAACAGTAAGAACAGTTGCATCAACCGGAGCTCATCCTTACGGTGCCATATCAGCTGGAATAAATGCTTTATGGGGAAGAGCTCATGGCGGGGCAAATGAGTCTGTTATAGCTCAGCTCGAACTTATTGGTAATGTTAAAAATGTAGATAAATATATAGCAAAGGCAAAAGATCCGGATGATTCTTTTAGACTTATGGGTTTTGGACACAGAGTTTATAAAAACTTTGATCCAAGAGCAAAAATACTAAAAAAACTTCAAGATCAGTTAAAAGACGAATTAAATCTCGACTCAAGACTTTTAGAAATTGCTCATAAGATAGAAGATATAGCCTTAAATGATGAGTATTTTATAAAAAGAAACCTTTATCCTAATATTGATTTTTATTCGGGAGTTATTTTAACAGCTCTTGGGATTCCTAAAAATATGTTTACCACTATATTTGTAATAGGAAGAACTGTTGGATGGATTTCTCAATGGGTAGAATTTAAAAAAGATAAAAAAGCAAAAATAGCAAGGCCTAGACAGTTATATCTTGGGTTATAAATGCCTATCTATGATATATTATAGCTAAGCACTTAACCGTATTTCAAATGAATTTTTAGAGGAAGCATAGTAGTGATAATCTAATTTGAAATTATGATTATCAAGAATTGTTTTTACAATATTTAGACCAAGTCCATAACCTTTGCTTCCTCTTGAGCTATCATCTTGAGTAAATTCCTCACAATAGTATTCAAGCGGCTTTGTAAGTTTTTCACCATAACTTTGTACTGATATTTTATCCTTTTGCACCATGATAAAAATCGGTTTTTTTGCAGAGTACTTTAAAGCATTATCTATTAAATTTTTTAGAGCAATACTTAGATAATTTAAATCTCCTTTTATATTAAAATTCTCTTTTATATCTACTTTTACAAGTGATTCGTCTTCTATGAGCATTTTTGACAAAGCCTCAGATAAAAGAGTTGTTACTTCAAAAGTTGTAGTATTTAAAGAAGGATTATGTGAATTTAGTTTTTCCATATACAAAAGTTCATTAGTCATCATATCAATTTGATTTATCGCCTTTGTCAGTATATTTTTGTATTTAGATGAATCAATAAACTCCAATGCTAATTTTGACTTTGAAATGGGAGTCTTCAACTCATGACCAATATCTTTTAAAAGTCTTTGTCTTGAGTTTATCAATTTTTCCAAATTTGATGCCATTAAATTAAATGTTAAACAAAGAGTTCCTATCTCATCTTTGGTTTTTATATTTATTCTTTGAGAATAATTTCCATCTGCAACTTTTTGCAAATTTCTCGAAACACTCTTAAGCGGTAACAAAATCTTTATAATAATACTAAATATGGCCATTAAAATGAGTATTTCTCCCAAAATCAAATAATTTAAGAGGCTTTGCTCTTCTATACTTTCATTATCTGATACATCTTTCATCAATACTCTATCGTTTAAATATTGCATAAATAAAAAATATTTTTCTTTTCTCTTTAAAATCTTAATATCTCCAAAAGTGGATTTATAATTGTATATGAGAGTAGCTTTTTTTAAGTATTTTTTAATATCGGATATTTTTTTGAATTCCATTTCATGTATTTTTTCGTTAAATATTTTCTTGTTACCAAGGCTTAAATATCTAAACAATTCCTTAGAAGCTTGTATATATCTATGTTTTTGAATTAATTCTATCTTTCCTTGAGTTATCAAGTTTGTTTTAATTGTTATAAATATCATTGTGGCCAAACTTATTATAAAAAGGATTGAAACTTTTGTAAATACAGACACTTTTGCCTCTTTAACCGATAAATTTATATCCGACACCCCAAACTGATTTTATATACTTTGGATTTTTAGGGGTATCTCCTATTTTATTTCTTATATTGCTGATATGCATATCAATAACTCTCTCTTTTGAATCATAATTTAATGAATTAACGCTTTGTGCAATTGATTCTCTTGATAATACCTTATCACTATTTTTTAGAAGTAAAAGTAAAATCTCATATTCTACTTTTGTAAAATCCAACAAATAATCATCCAAACTTATTTCCATTTTATCTTCATTGATTTCAAAATCACCGATTTTTTTATTCTCTTTTGTCATCCTTCTTAATATTGCATTTATCCTGAGTATTAACTCTTTAGGCTCATAAGGTTTAGGAAGATAATCATCAGCTCCAAGTTCAAACCCTGTTACCTTATCTCCAAGATAGCCTCTAGCGGAGGATATAATAATAGGAATATTGGAATTTTCTCTTATTCTTTTACATACATCAAAACCATCCATTTGAGGCAACATCAAATCTAAAATAACCAAATCGCATTTATTGTGATTGATAAATTCCAAAGCTTGCACAGGTTTGCCAAAATCACTTACTTCAAAGTTATAATTTACAAGGTATTCACTCAATAAAGATTTCATATCCAAATCATCTTCAATCAAAACTATATGTTTTTTCACTCTTGAAATCTCCTTTTCAAAGATATAAAATTTTTAGATAATACCTTTTTTTCTCTTATATTAACAAGCTTTGATATTTTTTTTGTATAACTTGATTTTAGATTTGCTTTTTTTATAAATATATTATTAGGTACACTCAATACATAAACAATGAAAAAAATCGGAATAAATATCCAAACAACAGAAAAAACTTTTTGGATAATATTTAACTTGATATTTTTTTCTTTTCCTTTTTTATAACCGTCAATCATAGATCCAAGGGCATCGCCTTTGTGAAAAACTTTATCTATTATTACTCCTGCTACATGGACAAACACTACAAATACCAGTAAATTCACAAAAAAGCTGTGTATATCTCCAAAAATACCGGTACTTTTTAAAAAATGGGTACTCAATGATGCAAAAATTCCTTTATTATCTTGTATGCCATAAGCTAAAAAACCAGTTATAACAGAAATAAAAGCTAAAACCATCATAGTAATAATTGCCCAGCTTGATGCCGGATTGTGTCCTAAATATTCTTTTTTCTTGCCAAATACATTTAAAGAATACTCTTTTAACTCATTTATATTAAAAGTAAAATCACTAAATTTTGAGTACTTAGGACCTATAAACCCCCATATAACTCTAAATAAAAATAAAATACCCAAGCTTGCTCCAAGAGCAACATGAAGATTCAATACACTCTTTTCATCAGAAATAACATAAGCAAGAAATAAAGTGACTATTAAAAGAATATGAGAAATTCTTGTAATTTTCGGCCAAATATATGTTTTTTGCATAAACTCTCCTTTTTTTCATTTAATGAAAGTTTATATCAAAAATATCAATTTTGCATTTATATTTCTTTACAATTTCTTTACAATTTTAAGCTCATAGCTCAATTTCGTTCAAGTGAAGGTTGGGAAAAGTAAAATCTTCAACAAAAGATTTAAAGTCAGTTGCCGGAAGTGGCTTTGAAAAGTAATATCCTTGTATCTCTTTACAACCGTTTTTATACAGAAATTCTATCTGCTCTTTATCTTCTGCTCCCTCTGCTATTACATTTATGCCCAATGATTTTGATAAGGCTATAATGGCTCTGATTATAGCCTTATCTTCTTTATTTTTTGTCAAGTCACACACAAAAGATTGATCAATTTTTAATTTATCTATATTAAAATATTTTAAATATGCCAAGGAGGAGTATCCTGTTCCAAAATCATCAATAGATATTTTAATATCCAATTTATGAAAATCATTTAAAATTTTAACCGCAATATTGGTATCTTGCATCAAAACACCTTCTGTTATTTCAAATTCAATATGACTTAAAGGTATTTTATACTTTTTAAATATCTGTTGTACTACATTAACAAAATCATACTGTTTAAATTGAATAGCAGAGAGATTTATCGCTAAAATATCAAGTTCAAAACCATCATCAATCCAAGTTTTCATGTGCATTGCAGCTCTTTTTATAACCCATTCACCAATCTCAAATATATATCCGTACCGTTCTGCAATCGGTATAAATTCTGCCGGTGACACTCTGCCGAATTTTTTTGAGTTCCATCTTAAAAGTGATTCTGCCCCTGTAACTTTTCTCTTATCCAAAGATACCTGAGGCTGAAAATAGAGCTCTAGCTCATCAAATTTTATTGCATATCTCAAGGCTTGTGCCAACTCTATTTCATGCTCAATACTTTTCTTCATAATTTTATTAAAAAATAAAAAATTATTTTCGCCCTGATATTTTTTTGCTTCTGACAATGCAATATCTGCAGCTTTTAATAATTGGTCTTGATTAGTGCCATCAGATGGATATTGGGCCATGCCTATTGAAACGGTAATATTCATAGCTTCTTCTTTGAGCGTAAATGGCTGATTAAACAGATATACCAGTTTATTTCCTAAAACCACTGCATCATCATTGTCGGTATCTACCAATAACAAAGCAAATGTATCACCGCCAAACCTTGCTACAGTGTCTTGCTCTCTTAAAGAAGTTTTTACTCTTTTGGCTACTTTATAAAGAATCTTATCACCATTGTAATAACC
>WFMT01000286.1 GCA_015488975.1 Campylobacteraceae bacterium
ACATAATAATAAAAAAGAGTTATTTGATTTCAATATAAAATTGATTAATACTATGGTTGATAAATATGGAGAGGATAATGAATATGTTTATATTTCATATCTATTTTTAGCACGTTACTATATTTTAGATTCCGAATATGATATAGCAAAATCTTTGATCTCTTTTATTGAAGAGATCAAAGAAAATAAAAAATTTGAAAATAGTGAAGTAATACAATATATTATTTATATGACAAAAGCATCTTATGCTGAAGGGGTAGAAGATTTCAACAACTCTTACTCTTTATATTTAAAAGCATATAAACTAAATAAAAAATTGTATAAGAATAATCCTGAGGCAAGACTGCATGTTCTAAACCCGCTCTCACGAGTAGCTTTGCTATTATCTAAAATTATTGAATCAGAAAAGTATATTAAAGAAGCAATGAGTATTGAAAAAAATGATACTAATTTGGATAGTCTATGCTTATCATTAGATACATTTATCAATTATGCAAATATTTATAAATCTATAGAAGATTACAAAAAAACTTTAATAATTTACAAAACTGCTGAAACATTATATGATGGTACAAAAAAGATATATAATATTAAGGATGATTTTCCATGTATTATCGAATTTTATACGGAATATGCTAATTTTTTAGTAACAATTGGACAATACTCAGAGGGAATAAAAATATCTACAAAAGCTTTAAGCATTCTAAAAAAACTAAAAATTATAAATGCTATTTTAGAAATCAATAATCTAAGTACTATAGCTTATGCACAAAAAGAAAGCGGACAGTATAAGGAGGCGAAAAAATCTTATACAAAAGCTTTAAAAATAATGGATACAATTAAAAATAGGCAAAAAATAAAATATAAAAAAATGATAGCAGAGTCAATTAAAAGAATAAATAACTTGCAAAAAACATCAAATAAGTAATGAAGAAGCATTAAATAAACTGGAAAAGAAATATCATTATGATGAGAGTAAAGCCATAGACCAAGGCTACTCTCAGCATAGGATTGCTAAAGTATTGAGTATATCGCAACAATAAATGATCTAAGTAAATCTAGTAAAAAAGTTGAAAAGCAACAAAAATTAGTTGAACAATGCTGGAAAGATGCAAAGAATATAAAAAGTAAACATTTTGATGATTTTGGAAGATGTATTAATCTACAGAAAAATACTTTAATTAACCTTGAAGAAAATATGTTTAATGCAGTTGGTTATGATGCGGTATCTCCAAAGAATTTAGAAAGAATAAAAAAGGTCATCAGCAATGAGAAAAAATAACAATTTCATTTTTTTTATTTTCCTAATAATACTACACCCGTTATATGGAAAAAATATAGTTGTAGATAATAATATGAGTAAAGTAATTGAAATGTCAAAATATAGCTCTTTCTTGATTAGCGAAAGAAAAGAGGATAAAGATTTTAAGTATATTATTGACTTTATTAATAATAGCATAGAAACTTATGGAGAAGATAACGAATATATCCTTTTAGGATATTTGGCATTAACAAGACATTATATCGCATTTGGGAAATTTGAAAATGCTAATGCCCTTTTTTCTTTTATTTCAGAAATCAAAGAGAATCAAAGATATGAAAATAATCCTATTTTGAAGATATTGATACTTCACTTGAAATCTGATATATACATAAAAAAGGGAAAAACACAAAAGGCTTATTTGTTATTGTCTCAAGCTATAAAACTTGCTAAGAAGAAAAAAGCAGATACCTCTTTACTCATGTCGCTCAATAATAGTTATGTAAAAGTCCTTACTAAGCTTCGTAATTATAAAGAAGCAGAAAGAGTTGCAAAAGAAGCGTTGGAACTTTATAAAACAACAGGCAAAGATAGTTACGATAGGGAATCTCTGATTAAAGTATTTGTCAATTATGGTGAGATTTATGAAAATAAAGAAAATTATTTATTTGCTTTAAAAATTATGGAGGTTGGTTTATCTATCTTGTACAAAGAAGATGCTTTGGCTAGTCCCTCAATTTCACTTGCGAATTTTTTTATTAAATATGCATCATATGCATATGTCGTTAAAAAATATGATGATACTATTTTTGCTTCAAAAATGGATATAGATATAGAAGAAAAACTTGGGCACAGCAGTAATCGACCATATATGTTAAAACTTATTGCGTTAGCATTTAAAAAACAGGGGAAATATCAAAAAGCCAAAGAGTATTATAAAAAAGCATTGCTTCATTTTGAAAATGAACATTCAGTCGAAGTGAAAAAAGATATTATACAAATAAAAGAAGAACTTATTCAAATGGAAAATCATATAAGCAAGTTCAAAAAATAAAGAAATAGTCAGTGAAAAAAATATTATTAATTCTTTCAACTATTAGCTTACCTATAATACTTGTAGGAGAAAACAATTTTGATACAAATAAATCAATAAATTCTCTGTCAGATATGCAACAATATAATATAGAGAAAGATATTGATTATAGTAATAAACTTATTAATGATGGAGAAAGAAAGAAAAATTTTGACTTTTGTGTAAAAACTATTAATAAAATGATAAGTACATTTGGGGAAGATAGTATATACACAAAAACATCATATTTATTGTTAGCTCGACACTATATATCTTATTATATGACAAAGCCAGCCAAAGAGCTTCTTTCTTTTGTGCAAGAAACAAAAGAAAATATGTCTTATGAAAACTATGCAACTTTAACATATCCACTTCTTTTTTTAAAAGCAGAACTATATTCAAGTATGAATCAGTATGAAAAATCATATGATATATATCAAAAATTGTTAGATTTTTTTAAAAAAAATAATAAAAGTTTAGATGATAAATTGACAGTCTTGAATCGATTAACTCTTGTTTTAGCAAAAATGAGAAATTTTCATGAAGCTGAGAAATATGGGAAAATGGCATTAGGCATGCATAAGATAATTTCAAAGAATAAAACAAATTTAGATGAAAGAGTAAAAACTTTTAGAAATTATGCAAAAGTATATTCAGAACAAGATAAATATGATTATGCAATAGTTACACTAGAAGCTGCAATTAAAATTTACTCTAAAACGGAAACCCTACTTACTCATGAGATGATTTACTTGTTTATGGATCATGCAGTCAATTTTTATGCTATTAATAATTGGGATGGAGCTATATACGCCTCAAAAAGATCTATTGATTTACAAAAAAATATAAAAAACAAAGACAATCTTATAACAGTTATGAATTTAAGAATAATTGGATTAGCCGAGCAACAAAAAAATAAAAAAACTGAAGCAAATATATATTTTAGAAGAGCTTTAAAAATATTAGAAACATTAGATATTCCTGAATTTATAAAATCTGATATACAAAGAAGTTTAAAAAATGATAAGCTAAATAGGGACAGACTGAATAAAAATCTCTAACAAAGGAGTGTATCAGATGTAAACCCTAGAACAAAAATACTCCTTTGAAAGAGCACAAAAAGACTACAAACTTCATGCCTTGCATGATAGTACTATTAACATAGACCATGACCAAACAGAAGTCGTAGGTCATGATGAGTCTTTCTCTGTAGGCAATGACAGAACAAAAAGCATAGGACATGATGAGAGTACTGATGTAGGAAACAACAGAACAGAGTCTGTAGGTAAAGATGAGAGCATAAGCATAGGACATGACCAGGAGATACACATTGTTAACTCCAAGTCTACCAAAGTAGACAAAGACCAGGTACTTTATGTAGGAAACCAGAGACTTGAAGAGACGTATGCGAACTATACGCTTAAGACTGGAGGACATCATAGGCATACGGTGAATGGGAAGTTGGATGTGAAGGCTGGGACGCATGTCAAGTCCATCACAAAAGTGCATACCATCTCGGGAAGTGACAAGGTTATCATCAAAGGCAGTGGTGGGACGATTATTTTAAATAGTTCTGGAATTGTGCTTAAGGGAAATGTGACGGTTAAAGGTAATGTGGCGATCTCTGCTGGAAGTGGTGGGGGTGCTGAGGAGCTTAGTCTTCAGGCAAACAAGGGGGATGACATCTGTATCTCTTGTTTGATGGATGAGTTAGGATTTGGCAAGAATGATTGAGATGCATAAGGTTTTTTTAAATAAG
>WFMT01000287.1 GCA_015488975.1 Campylobacteraceae bacterium
AAAACAGGTGTGATTAACAAGAATGACTTTGAAATGATTTTAGAAAAATGTCAGGGATTGTTTAGCCCCACTTGAAAAAGTGGGTGTGCCCGTAGGCGAATTATGAGTGTATTATACTCTAATTTTTGTTTTTTGTAAAGCTCTATTTTTAATCTCTATCATTTTCATCCTGTTTATTGCTATTTAAAAAATCTTGATACCACAATGAAAATTTTAAAATAACTAATGTAGCCGCCAAGGTTAACAATACAGCATAAATTAGTAAAAACATTCCAATAAAAAAGAATATTATATTGCTCAAGCTTAAAACTTGACCTATCAGGGCAAATAAGATCGCCACAATTTGAATAAAAATAAAATGCACAAAAGAGCTATTTATAACCATAAAAGGTGTTGATTTTTGACCACTTATTTCGGTAGATAATCTTTTACGAAATTGATTATCTCCCAAAGAGATTAAAATTGCAAATGAACCAATAGAAAATCCAAGAATATCAGGAAGGATATTTAAAGTATACTCATACCATCCCTTGCTTTCTCCAAATATCACTACAAAAATTGTTAATAATATTGACATTAAAAAATATGGAGATGAAATAATAGCCTTGAAACCCCCATAATTTTTCCAATAGAGATTGAAAGTAGGTATTTTTAGTTTCGTAAAAAAATTCATCATTTTCTCATTCGACTCATAATATTGCTAACTATATCAAAAGCATAGGTTATTAATGCATTGACATAAGTAGTCTGCTCTGTGTTGTATGTTTTTAAAACTTTTAGCGGATGTGATAAAGTGGATTCGACAACTTTTTTACCTGCTTCATTCAATCCCTTTGCTTTAACTAATCCGTTTGAAATGGCAACTTTCATCATCTGTTGAAAAGTTTCATCAGGTTTTAAATTTTTCTCTGCTGAATTTATTTGTTGTGACAATTTATCAGCATTCATATTTGTAAGCCTTGCTTTTACTTCTCCCTCTAAACTACTAATATCATCAGGGTTTGGTCTATTTATTTCAAGCTCAATCTCTGAGATATATTTAATCTTCAATATTTCTTCCAAACTCTCTTCTGCTTGTTCAATGGTAATATTTATTTCACTTTTTGAAATGTTTTTCAATGTAGCATCTTTAAATAAGTTTATAAAAAAGTTTTTCATTGATGAAGGAGCGATATATTTGCTATCAAAGACCAAACGATGATTTTTGATGATAAAAACAAAATAAATTTCCTTAGAATTTGGCTTTAATGCTTTACCAACTTGAGGAATGGGCTTACCTTCTTCATCTCTGATTTCACTTACTTTTTTTGTGTCTAACCAAGCTTGATTTTCATTGATATTGGTAAATCGATAAAACTTACCAAAAATATAACCTTCCTCTTTATTAACTTCTAAATTTGCAGGAATAGCATAGTATTGCCCAAAAACCTGAACTGGAAACTTGTGTTCAAATGCTTGTTCCAATAAACCGATATAGTTATCGTCTGAGTGCTTCTTCAGCACTATGTTTAATGCAGTTATCTCTATATGTATATCTTTACCTTTTGCCATTTTTTACTTCCTTTAAATTTTTTTACTTGCAAACGCCTCTTTTAAAACTGCTTGCATGAGTGTTTGGCTGTTCTTTTTTGAAGATTTGATTTGTGTTTCAAGTTCATCGCATATTGCAAAGAGGTTTTCTATTTTTCGGACTATCTCTTTTTGTTCTTTGAGGGGTGGCAGAGGTATAGCCATATTTACTACAATTCCCTGATTTATCTTAGGCATACTTTTTTGTGAACCAGAAGCATTTTTTTGGAAATATTCTCTGCAATATGGAGACCATAGGGTATTTAAAATAAAATAATTGTAAATATTATTGACTACCTTAGCTTTCATTATTAAATCGGGATATATGAATTCAAATTTCTTTCCACGATACATACCAGCCATACCAACATATTCCAATGAATTACTTCTTTGGATAAGTATATCTTCATCTTCTAACCATAAAAAAGAATTTTCATCTATTGTTTCATTGATATACTTGTATTGTGTTTCATCAAAATATCCATAAGTAATTGCACCAAGTTTTAATGTTTTTGTATGAGTTTCAAAATCAACAGACTTTGGAGAATATCCATTCCTTGGATTTTCATAAAAAATTTCCCCCAATCTACACCACTCCCAACTATCAGGGATTTCAAAAGGTATCTCATCTTTATTTATTGGTGGGAGAGGTTTTTGTTTTTTGATTTTCTTGTTCTTGATTAGTTGCTCTTTTTCTGCCTTGATTTTTTCAAGTAAAACAGAAGCACTCTCTACATCTGGATTCTCTTCTCGCCAAGAGGCGGTGAGTTTTCCCTCTATCGCTTCTTGCAGAATTGATTGGCGGAGTTTTTTTAGTAGTTCTTGTTGGATTTGCACTTCACTATTTAGATTTTTTATATCTATTTCAACACTTTCAAACTTTTCAACAATCTTTGTTTGAGTTTTTATGTCAGGAAGATTAATTTCCAATGGTAATATATGTT
>WFMT01000288.1 GCA_015488975.1 Campylobacteraceae bacterium
ATGCAAAAGGCTATAAAAGATAAGTTTACCACTTTAAGTGGAAATATCGAAGATATAATGCCTTATGATTTGATAAATTCAAAAATGATAACAAATTCTATAATGGAATTTTTCACAACAGGTCAACTTTCGCAGTTTATGGATCAAACAAATCCACTAAGTGAAATCACTCACAAAAGACGACTTTCTGCTCTTGGTGTAGGTGGTTTGGTAAAAGAGAGGGCTGGCTTTGAAGTTAGAGATGTTCATCCTACTCATTATGGTAGGATTTGTCCGATAGAAACACCTGAAGGTCAAAATATTGGGTTGATTAACACTTTGGCAACTTATGCTAAAGTTAATGATTTGGGATTTATTGAAGCTCCTTACAGAATTGTAAAAGATACACAAGTGACAAGTGAAGTCAAGTATATAACTGCAACTCAAGAAGAAGGCCTAACAATAGCACCAGCATCAACAATACTTGATGAAAATGGTAAAATTAAAGAAGAACTTATAGAAGTCAGAAGAGATGGTGAGATTATTTTAGCACATCGAGATAGTGTTGATTTGATTGATCTTGCCTCAGTTATGGTGACAGGTGTGGCAGCTAGCTTAATTCCGTTTTTAGAACATGATGATGCAAACAGAGCTTTAATGGGCTCAAATATGCAAAGACAAGGAGTGCCACTTCTGATAAATAAAGCTCCAATGGTGGGAACCGGAGTTGAAAAGATAGTTGCTAGAGATTCTTGGGCTTCAATAAAAGCAAAACGAGCTGGTGTAGTTGAAAAAGTTGATAGTAGAAATATCTATATATTAGGTGAAGATGATAAAGGTGCATTTATAGATCATTATACTATGGAGAAAAATATAAGAACCAATCAAAATACTTCTTATACTCAATATCCAGTTGTCAAGCAAAATCAGAATGTAGATGCTGGTGAAGTTATAGCAGATGGACCAAATATGGATATGGGAGAGCTTGCAATAGGAAAAAATGTAATGGTGGCTTTTTTACCTTGGAATGGGTATAACTATGAAGATGCTATTGTTATAAGTGAAAAATTGATAAGAGAGGATACTTTTACAAGTGTTCATGTATATGAACATGATATCGAGGCTAGAGAACTTAAAGATGGCACTGAAGAGATAACAAAAGATATCCCAAATGTCAAAGAAGAAGATCTGGCTCATCTGGATGAAAGTGGTATAGTTAAAATAGGAACATATATTAAGCCAGGTATGATTATTGTTGGTAAAGTAAGTCCAAAAGGAGAGATAAAGCCAACTCCTGAAGAAAGGCTTTTAAGAGCAATATTTGGTGAAAAAGCAGGACATGTGGTCAATAAATCCCTTTATGCTAAATCTTCAACTGAGGGTGTTGTAATAGATGTGAAGATTTTTACAAAAAAAGGATATGACAAAGACCCTAGAGCTGTAAAAGCATATGAGCAGGATAAGAAAAAGTTAGATAGAGATCACTTGGATAAATTGCTAATGTTAGATAGAGAAGAGATACTTAAAATCAATTCGTTATTATCAAAAAGTAAGTTAGAATCAGATGTTACAGTAAGTGGCAAAGGGTATAAGGCAGGCGAGAATATAGATAAAGATGATTTGTTAAATGTCAATAGATTTATGCTTAACAGTGTTGTAAAAGCATTTAGCCAAGAAGTACAAGATGAGTTTAACTCTTTAAAAGAATATTTTCAAAATGAGAAAAAGAATTTGAAAGAAGAGCATGATGCAAAACTTCAAATACTCAAAAAAGATGATATCTTGCCAAGTGGTGTTGTTAAACTTGTAAAAATTTATATTGCCACAAAAAGAAAACTTAAAGTTGGTGATAAAATGGCAGGACGACATGGCAATAAAGGTATTGTATCAAATATAGTTCCTGAAGTTGATATGCCTTATCTAAAAGATGGCAAAGCTGTTGAAGTTTGTTTGAATCCCCTTGGTGTTCCTTCAAGGATGAATATAGGTCAAATTTTAGAAGTTCATTTGGGATTGGTTGGAAAAAGACTTGGAGATCAGATAGAAGATATATTTATCAAGAAACAAGGAGAATGGATAAAAGATCTTAGAGAAAAGATGATTTCTGTAGGAAATGTTGCCAAACTTGTTAAAGCAGAGAAATTTATTAATTCTTTAAGTGATGATGAGTTATTGAACTATGCAAGAGACTGGGCAAAAGGTGTAAAATTTTCTACACCTATTTTTGAGGGAGTTAATGAAAAAGAGTTTAAAAAACTTTTCGAACTTGCCAAGATTGATATGGATGGAAAAACTGAGTTATATGATGGTAAAACAGGTGAAAAAATGGAAGAGAAGGTTAATGTTGGATATATGTATATGCTAAAACTTCACCATTTAGTGGATGAAAAAGTACATGCCAGAAGCACAGGACCATACTCTTTGGTAACTCAGCAGCCAGTTGGCGGTAAAGCATTATTTGGCGGACAAAGGTTTGGTGAGATGGAAGTTTGGGCATTGGAAGCTTATGGCGCATCAAATACTTTAAAAGAGATGCTCACAATCAAGTCTGATGATGTTGAGGGTCGTGTCAAAGCATATAAAGCAATAACAAGAGGAGAAAATGTACCTCAAACAGGAATACCTGAGACATTTTTTGTTTTAACCAACGAGCTAAAATCATTGGCATTGGATGTTCGTATTTATAAAGAGGAAGATGAAAATGAAGAAAATGGTTGAAATTAGTATAAATGAGGAGAACAGACCAAGAGATTTTGATCAATTTCAGTTAAGACTTGCCAGCCCTGAGACTATACTCTCATGGAGTTATGGGGAGGTAAAAAAACCTGAAACTATTAATTACAGAACACTAAAACCTGAAAGAGACGGTCTTTTTTGTGCAAAAATATTTGGACCCATTAGAGACTATGAATGTCTTTGTGGCAAATATAAAAAGATGAGATACAAAGGCATAAAGTGTGAAAAATGTGGTGTTGAAGTTATCAGTTCAAAAGTGAGACGAAGTCGAATGGGACATATTGAGCTTGTAACGCCAGTCTCACATATTTGGTATGTAAATTCACTTCCGAGTAGGATAGGAACGCTTCTTGGCGTTAAGATGAAAGATCTTGAAAGAGTATTGTATTATGAGGCATATATTGTTAAAGAAAGTGCTGATGTATATTATGATAATGAAAATAAAAAGCAGGTATGTAAAAATGATGTCTTAAATGAAGAACAATATCAATCTTTAATGAAAAGATATGATGGTACAGGTTTTGATGCAAGAATGGGTGGTGAAGTTGTAAGAGATTTATTAAAAGAACTTGATTTAGTAGAACTTCTTGAAAAATTAAAAAATGATATAGACTCAACAAACTCTGAAGCAAAAAAGAAAACTATAGTTAAAAGACTGAAAGTAACGGAAGATTTTTTAAATAGTGGAAATAGACCTGAGTGGATGATGATTACAGTTTTGCCTGTATTGCCACCTGATCTTAGACCTTTGGTTGCTCTTGATGGTGGAAAATTTGCTGTTAGTGATGTAAATGATTTGTATAGACGAGTCATAAACAGAAACAGCAGACTTAAGAGATTGATGGAGCTTGATGCACCTGAGATCATCATAAGAAATGAAAAAAGAATGCTTCAAGAAGCAGTTGATGCTTTGTTTGACAATGGAAGAAGAGCCAATGCTGTTAAAGGTGCAAACAAGCGACCGCTAAAATCTTTAAGTGAAATCATAAAAGGAAAGCAAGGTCGATTTAGACAAAATTTACTTGGAAAAAGAGTTGACTTTTCAGGAAGAAGTGTTATAGTTGTCGGACCAAATCTCAAAATGGATCAATGTGGCCTTCCTAAAAATATGGCATTAGAGCTTTTTAAACCACATCTTTTGGCAAAATTAGAAGAAAAAGGTTACTCTACAACTATAAAACAGGCAAAAAGAATGATTGAAGAAAGGACGAATGAAGTATGGGAGTGTTTGCAAGAAGTTGTTGATAATTATCCAATCATGCTCAACCGTGCTCCAACTCTTCATAAACTTTCAATCCAGGCATTTCATCCTGTTTTGATAGATGGAAAAGCCATAAGACTTCACCCTCTTGTTTGCTCGGGATTTAATGCTGATTTTGATGGTGACCAGATGGCTGTTCATGTTCCATTGAGTCAAGAAGCGATAGCAGAATGTAAAATCCTTATGTTAAGCAGTATGAATATTTTGCTGCCTGCTTCAGGAAAGGCAGTAACTGTCCCGACTCAAGATATGGTTTTGGGATTGTATTATATGACTTTGGAGAAAATAGGTACAAAAGGAGAAAATAAGCTTTTTGGAAGTATCGCAGAAGTTATGATTGCAATTGAAGCAAAACTTCTTAATGTTCATGCCAAGATAAAAACAATGGTTAATAATAAAATCATTTTTACAACTGCGGGTAGATTGATAGTTAAGTCTATACTTCCTGACTTTGTACCTGAGCAACTCTGGAATAAAGTTTTAAAAAAGAAACATATAGGTGAATTAGTTGATTTCGTATTTAAAGAAGGTGGCTATAAAGTTACTGCTGAATTTTTAGATAATTTAAAAGATTTAGGTTTTAAATACTCTACAAAAGCAGGTATTTCAATCTCGATTGATGATATAAAGACACCGCAGAGTAAAGCTGGATATATAAGAGAAGCAAAGAAAAAAGTAATAGAAATCCAAAAGCAGTTTCAAGCCGGTTTATTAACTGAACAAGAAAGATACAATAAGATTATAGATACTTGGACGGATACAAACAATACTCTTGCAAGTGAAATGATGAAATTGGTTGAGAGCGATAAAGATGGATTTAATTCTATTTATATGATGGCTGATAGTGGGGCTAGGGGTAGTGCTGCTCAAATAAGACAACTCTCCGGGATGAGAGGACTTATGGCTAAGCCTGACGGTAGTATTATCGAAACTCCTATTATCTCTAACTTTAAAGAGGGTCTTAATGTATTGGAATATTTTATTTCAACTCACGGAGCTAGAAAAGGCTTGGCTGATACTGCTCTTAAGACTGCAAATGCCGGGTATTTGACAAGAAAGCTTATTGATGTTTCACAAAATGTTAAAGTTACTATTGATGATTGTGGTACACATGAAGGTGTTGAAATATCAGATATCACATCAAATGGAGATTTGATTGAAAGCATTGATGAAAGAGCTTTGGGTAGAGTATTGGCTGAAGATGTTATAGATCATATCACAAATGAAGTTCTTTTTAGTGAAGGCACTTTGATAGATGAGAAAAAAGCTATTATATTAAAAGAAGCAGATATAAAATCTGTGATAATTAGAACTCCAATAACTTGTAAAGCTCCAAAAGGAGTTTGTTCAAAATGTTATGGATTAAACCTTGGAGAGGGAAAACTTGTCAAGCCTGGAGAAGCAGTCGGCATTATTGCTGCTCAATCAATTGGAGAGCCGGGTACTCAGTTGACTCTTAGAACTTTCCATATTGGAGGAACTGCATCAACTGAAGCACAAGATCGACAAATTGCAGCTAAAAAAGAGGGTTTTATCAGATATTACAATTTAAAAACATATAAAACAAAAGAGGATAAACTTATTGTTGCCAATAGAAGAAACGCTGGTATTTTGCTTGTAGAGCCTAAAATAAAAGCATTATTTGATGGTATAATAGAGATAAATAATATACATGACGAAACAAATATAACTCTTGTGGGCGAAAATGATAGTGTCAAGTATGTTTTAAGAAAAAATGATATTGCAAAACCAAATGAATTAGCTGGCGTTAGTGGAAAAGTTGAGGGAAAATTACTGATTCCTTATAAATCAGGCGATAAAATTGAAAAAAATGAGAGTATAGTTGAAGTTATTAAAGAGGGTTGGAATATTCCAAATAGAATTCCTTATGCTAGCGAATTAAGAGTAAAAGATGGAGAACCTGTTGTTCAAACTATAACTTCTCATGCAAGCGGAGTTATTAAATTTTACAAATTAATAGGTGATTATCTTGAAAGATTTAATGATATTGAAGAGGGACACTTAGTAGTTGAAAAAGGTCTTTTTGCTGTAATAGCAGATGATAAAAACAGGGAAGCTGTTAGATACTATATTCCTAGAAATTCTGTTATAAAATTTGCAGATAATTCAAATATTGTGAAAAATGATAATATTGCAACTCCAACAAGCAGTGAGCAAACTGTTATTGCAGAATGGGATCCATATTCGTATCCTATTATTGCAGAAGAAAACGGTACTATTTCATTTGAAGATATAACGCCAGGTATTACTGTTGATGAGCAATTTGACGAACTTACAGGGCAGAGCAGATTGGTGGTAAATGAATACCTTCCAAGTGGAGTTAAGCCAACTTTGGTAGTAGCTACTGAAAAAGGTGAAATTTTAAGATATCAATTGGATCCTAAAACTGCTATATTTGTTCAAAATGGTGAAAAAGTTGAGCAAGCTAAGATATTAGGCCGTATACCTAAGGCAGTCGCAAAATCAAAAGATATTACAGGAGGTCTTCCTCGTGTAAGTGAACTTTTTGAAGCAAGACGACCTAAAAATGCAACTGTTATAGCAGAAGTTGACGGTACTATTAGATTTGGAAAACCACTTAGAAATAAAGAAAGAATTATTATAGATACTTATGCTGGTAAGTCGTATGAATATCTTGTAGATAAAAACCACCAGATATTTGTACACGAAGGTGAATTTGTCCATTCTGGTGAAAGGTTGACTGATGGTGTTGTCTCAAGCCATGATATTTTAAGAATCCTTGGAGAAAAAGCTTTGCACACTTATATCATTAGTGAAATTCAACAAGTTTACAGGTCTCAAGGTGTTGCTATAAGCGATAAGCATATTGAGGTTATAGTTTCGCAAATGTTAAGACAGGTTAAAATTGTTGATAGTGGAAATACGAAGCTAATTGTTGGTGATTTGATAAGTAGAAGAAGGTTTAAAGAGGAAAATGACAGAATTATTAACATTGGCGGCGAACCAGCTATTGCTGAACCGGTACTTTTAGGAGTTACCAGAGCAGCAATCACTAGTGATTCTGTTATATCATCTGCATCATTCCAGGAGACTACAAAAGTTTTGACAACAGCAAGCATAGCTGCTAAAATAGACTATCTTGAAGATTTAAAAGAAAATGTTATATTAGGAAAAACTATTCCTGTCGGAACAGGACTATATAAAGATGTAGAGTTTAAAATCAGTGCAAAAAGAGCATAAAATATAGATAA
>WFMT01000289.1 GCA_015488975.1 Campylobacteraceae bacterium
AAAGCACGGAGTGAAAATGGCAATTTTATAGAATTTTAGTGAAATTGGGATAAAATGTTGCAAATATATCTTGCCCCAAATTTTTTAACTTCAAAAAATAGGGACAAGAGAGATTAGTCACTTGTACGGGTTGGAATTTGCAAGTGGCTCTCATGAAACAGATGATATTACCTTTTTTGAAAGTGATTCTGTATTATCTTATTTTAAGGTTTAGGGGGTGATGAATGTCGATCATGAAAAGCCTTTTGAGTTTTTGTTGTAATTGTTGTTGTTTTAGTGATGAAGAATCATAACATTTACAGCATTGCAAAAGGCTTTTTTTAAATTTAATTTAACTTAAATTGTGATTGTTTTTGGCAATTTGCAAGCGGCTCAATAGAAAATCTAATAATATTTAGATGCAATTCGTCTATGATTTTTAAAAAAGTAAAAATTGGAAGTTCTAAAAGGTATTTTTAGAGGTTCCCATAAAAAAAGGGGTAGAAATGTATACTCTACAAAAAGTAAAAAAAATAAGTAAAAAGGTTATGTTGATTTATTTATTTTTGCTGTTTATTTTTCATTCCACAATACAAGCACGAGAGATGAGAAATCCTAAATATATTGCAGTCAAAATAGAAAAAATCTCTTCAAAAAAAAATAAATTAATTCCTAAATTAATGCAACAATTACAAAAATTAATACAATATCATAGGAGGTTTGTTACAAAAGATTATATCGGTATGCCTTTTGATCGATGGTTTATATCAGGAAATGGAAGGTGGCAACTACATAGTAAATATCCGATTCTTTGGCTTACAACTTTTCCTCCTAATAATGCTTTGGGAAGTAATTTGTATGATGGATTTTTTAGAGTAGAGGGTGTTCTTGGGTATAATTTTGTAAAAAAAATAGGAAATATTCCATTGCATCTAACGCAATATAGTAATACTAAAAAACGATATATTCTCATTGATATGCGAACAGTTGATGAAATGCTTTATGAGGCTTATAATGATATGGAAAGCCATAAAAGAGGTGTAATATTTCCTACTAGAACACTTATACCATATACTACCGAATCTAGAAATATACTTAACATAATTAATGCTACTATGGGAGAACTCAGATATCCTGAAATAGATAATCAATTATGGCGTGCAACAGGTTTTTCAAGAGAACAAAAGAAAAAGTCAATAAAAAATATGTTTTTCTCTTGGAATCCTATTCAAAAAATAGGACAAAAAACCCGTTTGTTATGGGTCAATAGTCTCTTGTCTGTATCACCACCAATATTAAATGGTGGCGGATTTAAAAATAAACCTAACAATTGCCAATTTAAATCTTTTTATGACAATCGCACTTTTTCAGCATTATCAAAAGATTTAGAACAATGGAGAAAAAAATGTATTAATAGTCCTGATATCAAAATGCTAAATTGGTTTCAACCAGATATTGACAAAACAATAAAAAATAATCACCATTTTGGTGTTCTTAGTATTATGGTAATGCAACATCGCTTTGAAATTGTTGGAAAAGAATCAGCAAGAATAAAATATGCTTATTCGTTTCAAAACATGCTTGAAAATATGGTAAAAAAAGGTCGTGCAGTAAAACTTGATGCCAAGGGAACAACTTTTTGGAAAGCTGCAAAAGAAATTGTAAGAAATGGATCGCCTAAAGGATGGATTGTATATGCTGATCCGAAAACAATGGGTAATGGCAGAGGCGCTATACTTTTTAATGTTAAAACAGGTATTGGTGTTTGGCAACCTGCAATTTATAATGCCATTACATCATTGATACCATTGGCAAAAAAAATAAATGCAAATAATGCAAAACTATTCAAACAAGTTCTTATTTTTGATAAACTTTCATATGATTATGCTATTAGAATGCAAAAAAAATCAACAAATAGTAAAAATTTAGATAATGCTTTTTAGAATATTTTTTATTATTTCTCTTTTAATATTTCCTATTTTTGCTTCAGAAAATAACAATGAGATATCAAAAGTATTAATTGGAGGTAGGTATCATATAGAACTTAGTGTAACTGATAGTTCTGGAACATGGCCGGTTTCTATTGTTTTTAAACTAGGTGATAATGGCAATATATTACAAAGTGATATTGATTACCCAGCAGATGAATGCCATGGAAAGATTGCATCAGTATCTTTTAGAAATAATTTTCTCATTATAAAGGAAAAAATTACTAAGGGAATAGAATCATGCCCTCCGGGTAAATATTATTTGCAACTATATTCTAAACATATATATGCGGCTAAGCAACAAAATCGTTTTAAGTCAGCAGAATTTCTACTTGAAGGAGTTACTTCTCCTGCCGATTTTGATAGCTTTTCACTCAAACCAAGTGATGAAGGAAATTATCGTATTAAACATCAAAATAGAGGATGGATTGCTATTAGTCAAACTTCTAACTTGCATATTGTTAAGCAATATCTTAAAGAAGTTCCTCACAGCATTTTCTACCGTAAAGCACTAAAACATCTTACAGATCTTATAATAAAATCTGGCAATCCTGAAGAAATGCTGCATTATGCTAAACATTTTTCAAACTCACCTTATTTGCCTATCGTATTACATTCTATTCTTCAGATATCTAAGAAAAGACATGATTGGAAACTGCTATCTAGTTTGTATCATATACATGATAAAAATTATTCTAAAGATGCTTTAAAAACAGCAAAGCAATGGCTTATTCAAAACCCATCTATACATAATGCTCTTCTATACTCACAAAAATTTGGTGCTTTAGATATAAATTTATCAAGAGTGATAAAAAAAACTATTTTACATAGTTCTTTGCGATCATGGGATTTATTAATCTCTCTTTATGAAAGAGTAATAAATTTAGATATTAAAAAAAGTATTTTAAAGCATCTGCTACAATTATCTAAATCCAATTGTCCTTCTGAGAGATGTTGGAGCATTGTTGAGTTATCACCCAAGTCACCACAATCCATGGAAGTTCTTAGCAAGTTTTTTCTAAACCATAAAATGGATAATCAGAAACTTTATAAACTATCAAAAACACCGATAAATACTGCTTTTTTATCACTTTTAAGATCAATACCAAAAAATATTAACAATCCCGTTTACCTTGCTATAAGTCATTCTCTTTATCAATATAAAAATCATGTTTTAACTAAGCAGTTTCTTTCTTATTTGAGTAGTTTACCTAAAATGAAAAAAACTATAAAGTTTGATATCCTTTTGGATAAAAATATTTTTTCATATTATTTAGCACTTGCTTCAGATATAAATCTGAAATGGCAAATGAAAGGTTCAAAGCACGAACTTTTTCTTATCGTAACTTCATCATATTGGAAATATCCTTTGAGTATTGATATGAATATTGTTTGTAAAATGGAAAATGAAAAAAAAGAGATAAGAACAGAAAATAGGTTTTTTCTCTTTGTTCCTGTTGGAGAAGAAAAAGCACGCTATCTTATAACAACATATAAATGCATACTTAACAAGCAAACCTTATTAAATCTAAGAAAACTTTTTTCTTTTGTGATTAGTAAAGAACCTAAGAGAGTAAAATCAATCTTACAAATATCCCATCAGTTTACAAAGAGTAAAAAAATTGAGGTACTTTCATTTAGATCAAATGTTATTGGAAAAGCTTTAAGTAATAGTTTAAAAAAAGATGATAAACCAGAAGGAAGTTGTGGCAAAATTTACAATAAATGTATGAACTCATGCAACACAAAATCATCAAAAGGTTTCTTTAACGATAAAGATTCTTGTCAAGATGCTTGTATAGGTGGTAAAGTTAGTTGCGAAAGTGGAAATTACAGTCTTGGTAAAATAACAAGTTGTAGAGGTATATGTAAAGGAGTTAGTATCTCCGATGGTGATTTATTTGGTTGGGGTGCTTCAAGTTTTGATAAATGTGTAGATTCTTGTGTGGATAGGATTGGAAATTAGGAGAAATTAAAATATGTAGAGATATTTATCTCTACATAAAATTTAGAAAATAAATACCTACAGGCTACAAAATTTAGAATAATACTCATACAAAAAATCGAATTTTTAGCTTCAAAAAACAACAAAATTTAATCTATAGTTCTGTATCATTTATAGATTGAATAAAACTAAACTTATAAATGTCGGATAAGAGAGAAATTTCACAATCTCTCCCTCTCCTAAGTCGCCACGTTCAAATTTAGTTAAAAATGATACCAATAGTAACACATTTATTCTTTTTTAGTTCATTAAAGAATCTTCTTGAGTATTAA
>WFMT01000290.1 GCA_015488975.1 Campylobacteraceae bacterium
CTCCCCCAGCCATGTAAAAATACAATATCACATTTTTTATTTTTATTTAATATTTCATAAGATATATCAAATATTCTTTCTTTATATAAAATACCCTTCAAGGCCATTATTTACTACTTTTTTTTGTCTTATTGTAAATTTTTTCAAGCAGCAAAACAGAGTCTTTTAATTTTTCATACTCATCTATATGCAGAAGAACTGCTTCAAATTTATTATTTTTTACTATCACTATTCTATCTTTTTCTTTATTTACTACACTTTTTAAGATTGAACTGAAGTTTCTTACAACTTCAGTTGCTGTATAGATATCTTCCTTACGGTATGCTGCAGACATTTAAAAACCTTTACATATAATTTTACATAAAATTTTATGTAAAATTATATCATATTATTTGCATTTTACTGCATTTATAGAGTTTATATACTTATAATCAATATTAATTTTCCTTTTTTTTGGAAGATTTGATGAAATTTTATCAAGAACAAGATTAAAATCATCAAAAAGGTAATTAGCTAAACTGCCGGGAACGGGATTTATCTCATTCAAGTAAACTTTTTCATCAAGCATAAAAAAATCACACCTTATAATAGCTCCTTCAAATAACGGTTCATAAATACTCTCAAATGCACTATAAATCTGGGAAATAATGTTTGATGGCAATTCTGCTTTATTTGCCCCTGTACTTCTTGAAAAATCAAGATATTTTTTATCAAAATCCAAAATACTCTCTTTTTTTGGTTCTTCGACGATAGAATACAAAAATCCGTCTTTGCTTTTTATACCTGCTAAATTATACTCTTTAATATTATCATAAAATTGCTCAATCAATACATCATTATCATATTCAAAAGCTACATCCAAAGCATACTCAAATTCATCTTTATTTTTTGCAACACTTAAGCCTATAGAACTACCTAACCTTAACGGTTTTATAACAACAGGGTATTTAGGTTTTGGCTTTTGCTTATCAAATTTATTGATAACTTGGTATGATAGAGTTGGAACATTTTTACTGCTTGCATAGAGTTTTGTAAATTCTTTATTGAAACTAACAACACTGGCCTCAACTCTCGGTCCTATATAATTGATATCAAAAAATTCAAGCAAAGACGACAACAATCCATCTTCGCCATCTTTTCCATGTATCAAATTAATAGCTAAATCAAATTCTATTTTTTTATCTTTTAAAAGTGCTTTTTTATAAAATCCGCTATATTTCAGATAGATTTGTTCGCTTTTTTTATACTCACCGGAACTAAAGTATTTAGCTTTCATATTCTCTTTGGCAATAAGATAAAAATCCCTCTTCTTGTCACAAAAAATAAATATTTTATCTTTTTTTATAACATCTTTAAGAGTTATGGCACTGATAATGCTTATTTCATGTTCATAACTAATACCACCAAAAATAACGGCATAATTTTTCATATTTTTAAATCCTTGATTAACTTAGTTTTTTAAGTGCTTCTTTTACAAGAGATGAAGTATCTTTTGATTTGCATTCAAGCAATATTTTGTTTAATTTCTCTTTTTTAAAGCCCAGACTTTCAAGGGCTTGAAGGGCTTCATTAAAATTTTTATTCTCATTTGTGATAATTGTATCAACTGAAAAATCACTTAACTCTACCAATATCCTTTTTGCACTTTTTGGACCAATGCCTGGAACCATTTTTATACTGCCTATGTCATTTCCTGCTATTGCCTTTGCGAAAACCGAAGGAGTAAAGGTTGAACAAATAGCCATAGCTGTACTTGGACCGACTCCGCTTATTTTTATAACTCTGTCAAACATGAGTTTTTCCTGCAAATCAAGGAATCCGTATAAGTTATCACTGTCTTCTTTTATAATTTGAGTAATTTGCAATGATATATTGTTATTGTTGATTTTAGAACTACAATTTAAAGAAATATGTATAACCCTTGTTATGCCATAAGTTTTCAAGTGTAACAAAGTTGGCTCTTTCTTTACTATTTCTCCCTCTATTTCTATAATCATTTGCTGTCAAACTCGCTTTTTCTACTTATACTGTACTCATTTTCTCCCATTTTCATCAATGTAATCTCCTTTGATATCTCACCTTCTTTTGTAGTATGAGATATCTCTATCTTTGGCGATAAAAGCACAAATCTAATCTCATTATATTCTGTCCATACAGAGTGATTTATGATCTTAGCTTGTAATATAGTTGACTGTATATCATCAATCTCTTTTTTTATATTATCTCTTTCGATATTTTCTTTTTTATATTTTTCCAATAATGCATTATAAAGACTTACTAACTGATGAAAATCTTTTATTTTTTTTACCAGTGTTATAGCAGGTTTTTGCCTGGCTTTTTTTAATTCTATTATTTTTAATTTTACCATTTCGGCAGATTCTCTGTTTCTTTCTATCAAAATCTTTTTTTGTTTAACTATTTTTTTGGTATCTTTTATCAAACTCTCTATTTTTTTCAATTCAAGATTTAAATTATCAATTTTTTCCTGAAAACCAGTGACCATGGATGGATCTATAGTCAGTTTATTATTGTTACCTTTTAATTCAGATATTTCTATAATCTTTGAGGCAGTAAGATTGACATTTGATACAAGTTGTTTTATGAAGATTTTTTCTGCTATCACTTCTCCGCCTATTGCTTGATTTATTTTTACTGTTTTAGCATTTATCTTTCCACCTTCTAACCTGTTTATATTTACGATATCACCTTGTGCATACCCTCTGTGGACATTTATATCAATATTATCAGCATAAATACTGGCTGTTTTGTGTGTTTGTCCTGCAATATTTGCTTTTTTAGCTTTGACAACAGCACCGCTTCCAATATTGCCTTCAACTTTAAGCTCAGTTGTTTCGACACTCATGCCAGCACCTATAGCATCTTTTAAAGCATCACTTTCCTTGATATTAATAGCAACATTAGTATTTACACCAGCCTCAATCGAACCTGTTGTTCTAAATGAAATTTCGTTAAGTTCCATATTATCATCAATATCATATTTATCACCATTTAAGTTTACATATCCATCTTTTTTTGCAACAAATATTATCCTGTTTTCATCCTCTTTTCTCTGTATATTTTCACTTACTCCAAAATTAATGCTGTATTTCTCTTCAGGTTCATTAACTTTTATATATTCACTTTTACAGTTTCTACCATTTTTACCAACTTTGGCTTTTATGTATTCTATAACAATATCGCCTTTTTTAACTGCTTGGATATATCCTCTTTTTGAGTAGTCAACCCTGCCTTGTTTATCTTTTTTATTCAAATTCTTTTTATAATGAAAGATAAGATTATCATTAATAGGCCAAACTGGGTCGATACAATTGCAAACTGTAAAAACATGATCTTCTTCTAAAAAGTTATTTATTCTTATTTTAGATATTATTTTACTTATCTCCTGTTCCATATCATTTTGAAAAATAGATATAAATATGGATTGTTTTATAAGTCTTTTATAAATTTGTCCTACTATGCAATCTTTTAGTTTACTGCTGTATTTTACATCTAAATTTTTCTTTACTGTGGCAACTATTTTGGTTAAATATTTATTTCCACCAAGAACAATATCCAAAACTGGTGGCTCATTAGTATCTTTTTTGAAGATTTCTACTTTATATTGCTGTTTTATTTGCAAATCTTCATTTAACAAAAAATCATCATCTCTAAATTGGTCAATATTATTTTTATTTATCTCCATCCATTCATCATCTTCGTGGGCTTTATAAACACTTTTAAATGAGATTATTGTAAAATCAAGTTGCTTTAGAGGGATATCTTTTACAGAAGATAAACTTTTTAATTCTTTATTTATATCTTCAGTATCAATAATAATATTTTGAAAATCTTTCTCTTTGTTTTGCGTGTTACTGCTCTTTTCTTCTTTAGATTTTCCAAACAAAGCCAATTTCATACCTTTTTTAAGTCTCATTATATACAAAATAGATTAAAATTAAGTAAATCTTTGGTATTATTTGAGTAAAAAGATGCAGAGGATAGCTAAAATACATGTTTTTAAAATCAATTTTTACAAATAGCTTCGGCATCTTGATATCAAGAATATTTGGCTTGATTAGAGATTTGTTAACTGCATCAGTGCTTGGTGCAAATATTTACAGTGATATGTTCTTTATAGCTTTCAAACTACCAAATCTTTTCAGAAGAATTTTTGCCGAAGGTGCCTTTACACAAAGTTTTCTCCCATCTTTTGCAAAATCGAAAAATAAATCAGCTTTCGCGGTAGCTGTTTTTATAAGATTTATTATTGTTTTGGCTTTTTTTTCATTATTGGTAACACTGTTTGATACTTTTTTTACAAAACTTATAGCTATGGGTTTTTCCAAAGAGATTGTAGCAAAAGCTGCCCCTCTTGTAGCTATAAATTTTTATTATCTTATATTGATTTTTTCCGTAACTTTTTTAGCAACTCTTTTGCAATACAAAAACCATTTCGCAACTACTGCTTTTTCAACTGCTCTTTTAAATATCTCCATCATAACAGCTCTTTTGATTTCAAAGGGGATGAGTGCAGAAGTTATAGTATATTATATGAGTTACGCTGTTGTAGCTGGGGGAGTTTTTCAGCTGATTGTACATTTTATTGCTATTAAAAAATTGGGTCTTTTTAAGATTTTTACTGTGGGAGCAACTTCTTTAAAGATTAGAAAATACAATTTGAAAAATGAGTTAAATAGATTTTATAAATTATTTTTTCCAGCTATTTTAGGCAATTCCACTGCCCAGTTATCGGCTTTTATAGATACATATCTTGCAACTTTTTTAGTTAGTGGAAGTATAAGTTTTCTCTACTATGCAAATAGAATTTTTCAGTTACCCTTGGCTCTCTTTGCCATTGCAGTTTCAGTTGCTATTTTTCCAAAAATCGCAAAATTTTTAAAACACCAAGATAAAATCAAAGCTTATGCTCTTATTAAAAAAAGCTTTTGGCTGTTAGCATATCTTTTAAGCTTTTCTATGATTGGAGGCATTATTCTCTCAAAAGAAATTATTTGGCTGATCTTTCAAAGAGGTGCCTTTAACGACATAGATACTGCAAAAACTTCATTGGTTCTTAGTATGTATATGATAGGATTGGTGCCTTTTGGTCTTACTAAAATATTTTCACTATGGCTGTACTCTTTGCATAAACAAAAAACTGCCGCTAAAATTTCATCCATTTCACTTGGTGCAAATATAATATTGTCCCTTGCTTTAATAATCCCTTTAAAAGCGGCTGGCTTGGCTTTAGCAAGCTCACTATCAGGTTTTATTTTGTTTTACCTGACTGTAAAAGAGTTTGGGTTCAAAGAGTTTTTAGGTATAATTTTGGATAAAAAATTAATATACCTGATAATTCTTTTGATTTTGGAGGGTATAATTTTATATATTTTTAAGGGATTTATTGATGTATATATTTGATAGCTCAAAAAAGCAAAAATTACTGTTTGAACCGATAGTAAAAGATAAAGTCTCCGTATATGTATGTGGACCTACCGTATATGACGATGCTCATTTAGGACATGCCAGAAGTTCTATAGTGTTTGATCTTTTAAGGAGAACTCTTATAGAACTTGGATATAAAGTAACTTTTGTAAAAAATTTTACCGATATTGATGATAAGATTATCAACAAAATGAAAAAAAGTGGAAAAACTTTAAAAGAAATAACTTCTTATTATATAAAAAGATATAAAAAAGAGATGCAAGCACTAAATGTTTTAGATGCTGATATAGAACCAAAAGCTACAGATAGTATTGATGAAATCATTGCTATGACTGATACACTCTTAAAAAATGGGTGTGCCTATAGACTAAATGACGGGATTTATTTTGATACTGCAAAAGATAGCAAATATCTTAGTTTGAGCCACAGAGTTGAAGATGAAACTCAAAACAGAGTCGAGTGTCACCTTGGCAAAAAAGATCAAAAGGATTTTGCACTTTGGAAATTTCAAAAAGAAAATGAACCAAGTTATCCTGCTTCTTTTGGAGAAGGAAGACCAGGCTGGCATATAGAATGCTCATGCATGATAAAAAAATATTTGGCAAATGATGGAGCATTTCAGATAGATATACACGGAGGCGGAGTGGATCTTTTGTTTCCTCACCATGAAAACGAAGCTGCTCAGACAAGATGTGCTTCGCACCAAAGCCTTGCGAAGTATTGGATGCATAATAGTTTTGTAAACATAAATGGTGAAAAAATGAGCAAATCTTTAGGCAATAGTTTTTTTATAAAAGATGCTTTGAAAGTTTATGATGGAGAAATACTAAGATATTACCTTCTTTGCACCCATTACAGATCTAATTTTAACTTTAATGAAGA
>WFMT01000291.1 GCA_015488975.1 Campylobacteraceae bacterium
CACTTCATTGCCAAAAAGTGAAAAAAATCTTGCTTGTCTTTTCAAGTGTATGTCTTCATTATCAAGCAAATCTATAGCATCTTTTATAAGTTTTTCATCAACTTCAATTCTAGTACAACATAGCTTTTCCATGCTCTTCCTTTTATACGCTCTTAACACCGTCAATAAACTTAAAGTGTATAAATGTAATGTAATTTTATTCGACATAACCATGCACAGCACAACTCTTAAAAAATTTCTAAAAGTATGAGACTATATCGAAGCTTATACCCCGCATTATATCACATTTAACAATGTTTACGATACGATGCAGTGCATAAAGTTATTTAGAAAGAACTGTAACCTTAGTCGGAGTAAACCCTGTATTAACTATAGCTTTTTTTATCTTTTTTATACTAGGTCCATTATCTGCAATTTTCAATACTACATCTTTGTTTTTTAGACTTATATTTGCTTTTTTTACACCTTTCATACTCATAAATGTTTTATTTAAACTATACGCACATGAAGGGCAAGTCATCCCATATACATCAACTTTTATTGTTTTTGCAAATACAGATGACAATACAAATACTTCAACAATAAAACTAACAATTAGTAACTTTTTCATAACTTCTCCTTATATGTTAAAATATTCTCTAATTGGAACTAATAAATAACTAAAGAAAAAACTGCTAAACCATATTAGCACACTCAAGAAAAATACTATTTTGTTCCACTTTTTAGAAGTTTCACAATATCCTGCCAATTCCGGATCAATAGGACAGCTTTGGTTTGGCCTCCATATCAACCATGCCAGAAAAAGTAGCATTACAGCAGATATGCTAAAAGTCCAAACTTTATGCTCTGCTAAAAAAACTAAACCAGGTATATTAAAATTTAAACTCGCTACAGTAGCACCCAATCCTAAACTAACCAGCAATATAGGTAAAGCACAGCACAATAATGTACCTCCTGTCACCAAAAGAGTCAACCATTTGAAACTATTTGTTGCTTTATAATTTGTACAAGATTCCTTAATTTTTAGTATATTAGTATATTCTAATATAATTAGAAATTAATTTTCTTTAATGTTTTTTATTTTATGTTCTATTTAAGCAAATAAATCAGCTAATTATCTTTGAAACATCAGAATTGTATATACTGATTCAATTATCCTAAACCAAATACATTTGAGAGAGTATTTATATAATTGAAATATCCGGTAATTGCAACAGCCTCAAGAATTTCTTTATCACTGTATTCTAATGATTTTAACTTGTCAATATCTTGTTTTTGCATTTTGAAGCTATCTTTTTTTGAAGCTTTTATACAAAATCTAAGTAGCTGCTTTTCTCTATTTTTAACATGCATAGCATCAATTCCACTGAGAATTTCTTCTATCCTTTCTTCTGTAAGTCCAAGCATTTTTGCTATATTTTGATGAACATCTACACACATTTTACATCTATTTTCTTTTGATACCAAAAGAGCTATAGCCTCTTTAATCTCATAAGATAAATATGTAGGTTTTAAAAGATAATTTTGTACCATTTCATCTGTAGCGAAATATACTTTTTCATCTATTGCAAGAAGTTGGAATATCTCTCCGAGTTTTCCGGTTTTTTCCAAAATCGGTTTTGCCTTTTCCTGAATTGAAGGAGACATCTCTTCAAAAGTCGGTAATTTTATATATGCCATGTACTATTCCTTTATTTTAAAGCTTTGCTTATGTATGAGGTAAATTTATCAACTTCCACCAAAAATGCATCATGCCCATAGTCACTATCTATACAGTTATAATCCACCAAGTGGGATTTGCCTATCATTTTCATACTCTTTTGTATTTGCTCCATTTCTTCTTTAAAAAAAAGATTATCGCTTTTTATAGACAATAGTGTCAACTTGCCTTCTATGTGAGATAAAGAATCTTCCAAAGAGTCATAATTTCTACTCGCATCAAATATATTGATAGCTTTTGTGATATAAAGATAGCTAAGAGGGTCAAACCATTTTGAAAAGTTGTATCCGTTGTAGTCCAAATATCTCTCTACTTGAAACCGTCCGAAAAGCTCATACAAACCTTCGGTTTCCACATAGTTTCTGCCAAATTTATTTTGCATTGAGTTTTCGCTTAAGTAGCTTATATGGCCACTCATTCTACCTATGGCTAAACCATTAAGTCCATTGTTTTCAATCTCTTTTATATCATACATTCCGCCGTTAAATTTTGGATCTTTTATGATAGCTTCTCTTGCTACTTTATTAAATGCTATTGCCCAGGGCTGAGTTGCATGAGTTGCTGCTATTATAATGTTTCTTTTGGTAAAGTGAGGATATTCAACTGCGTAGCAAAGAGCTTGCATACCGCCCATTGAACCGCCTATTATAGCATGGGCTTCATAAATCCCAAGAGAATCAAACAGGCTGATTTGAGCTTTGACCATATCACTTATTGTAATTACTGGAAATCTGAGTCTATATAGTTCGCTTGATGGATATTTTGCAGACATAGGACCTGTTGAGCCAAAACAGCTACCTATGACATTTGAACAAATTACAAAATACTTTTTTGTATCAATACATTTTCCATCACCTACAAGAGAATCCCACCATCCTGGCTTCTTATCATCTTCATAATATCCAGCCACATGGTGGCTTCCAGTGAGTGCATGGCAGATAACTATAACATTGCTTTTATCTTCGTTTAATTCACCGTATGTTTCATACGATATATCGTATGGTTCAAGTATTCTGCCACTTTCTAAATACAAAGGAGAAGTAAAATGCTTAGTTGCTGTGGTTATCTTCATCTGCTATTTTATCTACTATGCTCTAACTTATATGATAATTTGGTGCTTCTCTTGTTACCATAACATCGTGAACATGACTCTCTTTAAGTCCTGCGGTAGTGATCTCAACAAATTCAGCCCTTGCTTGATAATCTTTTATATCCTTTGCACCAACATATCCCATAGAAGATCTCAAGCCTCCGATAAGCTGATGAATTACATCGCCAACTTTTCCACGATAAGGAACCCGTCCCTCAATACCCTCCGGAACCAATTTTTCTTGAGCTGTTCCTTCTTGAAAATACCTATCACTGCTTCCTTGCTTCATAGCCCCGATACTGCCCATTCCACGGTAATTTTTATATTGTCTTCCCTGATACATGATAAGATCACCCGGACTCTCATCAGTTCCAGCGAGCAAACTTCCTACCATCACAGAACTAGCTCCGACGGCTAAGGCCTTGGAAATATCACCACTATATCTTATCCCTCCATCAGCTATAACAGGGATACCAAATTTTTTCCCTGCACTTGCACACTCGTCTATGGCACTTATTTGAGGAACTCCTACCCCGGCAACTATCCTAGTAGTACATATACTTCCCGGGCCAATACCCACTTTAACTGCATCTGCTCCTGCTTTTACCAATGCTTCAACGGCTTCAGCAGTAGCTACATTACCAGCAATCACATCGATATCCAATTCATCTTTTATAACTTTAACAGTATCTATGATTCCTTTTGAATGACCATGAGCTGAGTCAAGTACAAGCACATCAACACCAGCTTTAGCCAAAGCTCTTGCTCTATCTATCTGCCCTACTCCAATCGCTGCCCCCACTCTTAATCTTCCGTTTTCATCTTTATTGGCATTTGGGTATTCTTTTCTTTTTTTAATATCTTTTATTGTTATAAGCCCGGCAAGTCGTCCATCTTCATCAACAAGAGGTATTTTTTCTATTTTGTTTGTGTGAAAAAGCTCTTCTGCTTCATCTATGGTGGTTCCTTTTTTTGCAGTTATCAGTGGAGCTTTTGTCATATCTTCTTTAACTTTTTTATTAAAATCTTTCTCAAATCTCAAATCCCTGTTTGTTAATATACCAACTAATCTATTGTCTTCATCAACAACAGGAACACCTGAAATTCTATATTCGCTCATAATATCCAAAGCTTTGCTTATCTTTGCTTCAGGTCCAATTTTAATAGGATCAAAGATAACTCCACTTTCATTTTTTTTGACTTTTTTTACTTCAAATACTTGATGAGTTATATCCATATTTTTATGAATTATCCCGATGCCTCCAAGTCTTGCCATAGCAATAGCTGCTCTATGTTCGGTAACGGTATCCATAGCAGCTGAAACCAAAGGAATGTTTAATGTGATATTTTTTGTCAGTACAGTCTTGACAACAACCTCTTTCGGCAAAATTTCAGAATACTTTGGAACCAATAAAATATCTTCAAATGTTAAAGCTTTTTTTCTTATTTTCATATTTACCTCTCCTTTTATTTCAGTAATTTTTCCAAGCTTAAAGCACCATCAAACAAAGTCTGCTCATCAAAAGACTTGCCTATAAATTGACCACCTATGGGCAGACTTTTGCTATCAAATCCAAGTGGCAATGAAATAGCAGGAAGTCCTGCAAGGTTTACGGCTATAGTGTAGATATCTTCAAGATACATTTGTAAAGGATCTTTTATACTTCCAAACTCAAATGCGGTTGTAGGAGTAACTGGAGCAAAGATTAAGTCTGCTTCATTTAAAATCTCTTCAAACTGTTCTTTTATAAGATGCCTTGCTTTTTGAGCTTTTATATAATATGCATCATAATACCCACTGCTTAAAACAAAAGTTCCAAGAAGTATTCTTCTTTTTACCTCATCACCAAAGCCCTCTCCTCTTGTTTTTTTATACATCTCTTTTAAATTTATACTTTCTGCCCTATTACCGTATCTTATCCCATCATATCTGCTTAAGTTTGCACTCGCTTCTGCGGTTGCTATGATGTAGTAAGTTGCAATATCATATTTTGTATTTAGTCTGTTTTTGTATATGATTTTATGACCAGCACTCTCAAGAGCCTTTATGGCATCAGTTATTTTAACTCTAACTTCATCACTTGCACTTTCAAGATAATTCTCAATAACAGCAACAGTCAATTTTCTATCACTGTTTAAACTTTTAGATACCTTGTTGTATTTGATATTGGCACTAGTAGAATCTCTATTGTCGTAACCGCTAATGATATCATATAAAATAGCCGCATCTTCAACTGTTTGCGCAAAAGGACCTATCTGATCAAGTGAGCTAGAAAAAGCACTCAAACCATATCTGCTAACTCTTCCATAAGTAGGTTTCATGCCGACACACCCACAAAATGCAGCAGGCTGCCTGATGCTTCCTCCTGTATCACTTCCAAGAGCGGCAATGGCGATCCCGGCACTTACTGCTGCTGCACTTCCACCACTGCTTCCTCCTGGTACACATTTTGAATTGAAAGGATTTTTAGTTTTTCCGTAAAATGAAGTCTCAGTAGAACTTCCCATAGCAAATTCATCCATATTGGTTCTTCCAAACGGGCTTAAACCTGCTTTTCTTAAGTTTTCTATTACACAGGCATCATAAGGAGCTTTGTAACCTTGAAGTATATTTGAAGCACAAGTTACACTCCAGTTTTTTACTTGTATATTATCTTTGATGGCTATAGGTATTCCCTCACCGCTGATACTTATGTCGGTGCCAATTAATTGTTCTACATAAGCACCCAAATCTTTATTTTGTTTTATTTTTTCTTGCAAATCTTTTCTAACTTCAGCTATCTCTTCTTTTGGAATATTCAATGCTTCTTTTAGTGTTATCACTATATTTTCTCCTTCACATTATTACTCTGCTATTTAGCCATTTTTTTGACAAAATATATACCAATTGCAACTATAACAAATATAACTCCAATAGTCTCAAAAATAAATCTTAAAGTAACAGGCTCTCTAAGCATCGATGCTGCAACTTGCTTTTGGCTTTTCACCTTTGCATCGACCGCAAAGTTCATTCTCAATTTTAGCTCTATATTTCCAACATCGAGGGCATTTATATCTTTTTGCAAAATATATTTTAAATTTATCCTTACCAACTGTAAAAGAGCCTACCTCTTCATCTTTGGTAGCACAGATTATATTGCTCACAGTAAACCAGTCTTCACCATCAGCACCTGTCATTTTACCAAGTTCAAGTGAATTTGAAAACAAAACCAACTCTAAAGTCGATTTTATCTTTTTATCTTTTTTAAGATTATCAACAATTTCAAAAAATTTCTCTCTTGCTTCTATCATATAATCTTCATCAAAATCACTTTCGACTTCAGGTAACTCTTCATAAACAAGGTCAAAAACATCTTCGTATTCGCCTTTTATAACTTTTGGTGCATGTTCTAATATCTCATCAACACTATAAGTAAGAACAGGAGCAACAAGAGCTAACATATTTTTAGCAATAAGTGCCATTGCGCTTTGAGAACTTCTTCTTGTAAGTGAATCTTTTGGATCACAATAAAGCCTATCTTTTGATATATCAAGATATATTCCGCTTAAATGATTTGTGATAAAATGACTTAAAAGAGATAACCCTTTTGAAAAATCATACACATCAAAAGCATCTTTACACTCTATAAAAACTCTATTTGCTTTAGAAAGTATCCATTTGTCAATG
>WFMT01000292.1 GCA_015488975.1 Campylobacteraceae bacterium
ACAATTAAACTAAAACAAACCTTAGATGAAGATGTAGTACAGATAAATATAGACTCTTTTTATGATTTATTTTTTATAGATGAAGAGATTTTAAAGAAAAATATAAATGAAATACTTCTTTATAAGCCACAATGTAGCATCAAAGATATAGTAGAAAAATTTGAAATTAAAAAAGGTATTGCTGAACTTGTAGGCTATCTTTCCATTGCAAAAAATAATGAAAATGCCAGGGTAGAAGAGAATGAAACGCAAAAGATAGAGATAATAAGTAGCAATGGTGAGAAAAAAATGGTAAAATTTCCAAAAATTATATTTGTAAAACAGTGACATCAAACTCTATCAATAAAAAGGATATATTTGTGAATACAGATGCAAGAACAGCAATAATCATACTTTTAAAGGGTATATTTTATAAAAAAGAGAATGAAAAAGCTTGGGCAGAGTTAACAGAGGGTAGTTTTGTATCTATAAAAGAGTATTTTGAAGTGATTGGTTTAGATCTTTTGATTGATGAAGCTGAGGGATATGCCTATGTGAAAAATAAAGCTATAGAAGAAGGTGAAGAAGTGATTCCACGGCTGATTCAAAAAAGGGAGCTTAGCTATAAGGTATCTCTTTTGTGTGTACTTCTTAGAAAAGAAATAGTTGAATTTGATATGCAAAATGAAAATGCTCGTGTGATAATTTCAAAAGAGGATATCAAAAAGGAATTATTGCTTTATCTTCCTTTGAAACTCAATGAAGTAAAAATATCCAAAGAAATAGATACTTTGATTAAAAAGGTGGAAGATTTGGGATTTTTAAGGAGATTAAAAAGTGATGAAATCAGCTATGAAGTGCAAAGGTCTTTAAAATCTTTTGTGGATGCTTCCTGGCTTAATGATTTTGATAAAAAACTAAAAGAGTATCAAGAGAGTGAATTATGGAGTTAAGATTTGATTTTGCAACCGATGACAAAAGGACAGGTTTTAGACTGGATAGTTTTGAATTTTACAACTGGGGAACATACAACAATCGCATAATATCATTAGACTTAAATCAAACAAATGCACTTCTAACAGGTGATATAGGCTCCGGAAAATCGACCATCGTGGATGCTATCATGACACTACTCGTGCCATCTCAAAAGATAATTTATAATAAAGCAGCAGGAGCAAAAAGCAAGGAGCGGACTATCCGTTCATATATATTAGGTGAATACAAAAGCTCTAAAGATGAAAATTATACATCTTCAAAGGCAGTTTCTCTAAGAGATGAAGATAGTTTTAGTGTTTTGCTTGCCAATTTTAAAAATCGCGGATTTGACGAGAGTGTGAGTTTGGCTGGATTTTTCTATATCTCAAACTCAAAAGAACATAGGTTTTTTGTAGTATCACAAAACAAACTTGATATAAAAAAAGATTTTTTTAACTTTGACAGTGATATAAAAAAGCTTAAAAAGAGGCTAAGAGCAAGACCTCATACTAGAGTACATGATAGTTTTATGGATTATTCCAAAGATTTTAGCAGGCTTATGGGGATAAAAAATGCTCAAGCATTAAACCTTTTTTATCAAACGGTTTCACTCAAAGAGATAGGAAATCTCACGACATTTATAAGAGTACATATGCTTGAGGGTAGTGGGATAGATAAGATGGTAGAAGAGCTTTGTAAAAATTTTGCCGACCTTAGCCACGCTCACAAATCCGTACTTCTTGCAAAAGAAGAGATTGAACTTTTAATCCCAATAGATAAAGAATCTAAAAGATACAAAAATATTGCAAAAGATAAACTTGAATATGAAAATATTAGAGAAGTTTTAAGGATTTATTTTGCAAGGATAGAGATAGAATTAGTTAGAAAAAAGATAGGTGAATTAGAAATTGAGCTTAAAAAATTGGACTCAAACCAAACAAGGATACAAGATGAATTAGAAGAGTTAAGAGCTGATGAGGTAAATATAAAATTAGAAATACAAAAAAATGGCGGCAATAGAATAAATGAGATAGAAAAAGAGATGAAAAATCATGAAATTGGGCTCAAAGATAAAAAATCAAAAAATCAAAAGTATAATGAATTAGCAAAATCCATAGGATTACCAGTTACCTCGAGCGAGCATAGATTTTTAAACAATATGCAAAATACAAAAAAGATGCTAGAGCTTGTTGAGCAAAATTTAAGTAAAATAGAAAATGAAAAGATTAGAAACGGCATGAGCAAAAAACAGTATGAAAACAAATCTAAGAATATAAAAGAAGATATAGTTTACTTACAAAACCACCGCTCAAATATTCCGCATCACATATCCAAGATAAGAGACGAGATAGCAAAAGAGTTGAATATAAATCCAGAGGAGCTGCCTTTTGTAGGTGAGCTTATAAAAGTAACGGATAAAGAGTGGGAGGGTGCAATTCAGAGGATTTTAAATAGTTTTGCTCTTTCCTTATTGGTTGAAGACAAGTATTATAAAGATGTAGCTTGGTATATCGAAAAGACGAATCTTAAGGGCAAATTAATTTATCTTAAAATATTTAAAAAAAGCAAAAGAGTTACTTTTGGAGAAGTTTTAGACAATTCTCTTTTAAAAAAGATAGAGATAAAAGCCGATACTAAACTGTTTGAACCACTTAATGAAATGCTAAATGATAGGTTTAATGTGCCCTGTGTAAATAACATGGAAGATTTTAGGAGATTTAAAAAAGCACTCACTATACACGGACAGTTTAAGACAAGTTTTACAAGACATGAAAAAGATGACAGATATGAGCTAAATGATAAAAAAAGATGGGTTTTGGGTTGGGAAAATCTTGAAAAATTAAAGAGTTTTGAAAAGGAGTATGAGAGTTTAAAAGAAAAAATTGCTTATCTTAATGTCTCGTTAGAGCAAATTAAAGAGGATAAGGATATCTTGCAAAAACAAAGAGACAATCTTTTGTATCTATCAAGATTTGAAGATTTTAGTGAGATTGATTGGTATAGTATCAGTAAAAAGATAGATAAGTTAAGTAGCGAAATCGAAATTCTTAAAAAAAGCTCAGATATTATAAAAACTCTAAATGAAAAGCTTGAAATAACAAAGTCTCAATTTGAAGATAAGAGTATTAAAGCTAGAAAAATTGATGAAAATAGGGGTAGAATTCAAAGCATTTTAAAGGCTCAATGTGAAAGAAAAGTAGAGCTTAAAGAGATATTGATTCAGGTGAAAAAATTAATGCAATTTATACATATATTAGATGAAATATTTTTTAAATATATAAAAATTTCTATAAATCTTACGAATATATCAAAAGAACAATCAAATCTAAGAGGAGTTATCCGAGCAAAGATAAACTCTTTGGAGAAGCAATTAAGTAGATCTCAGATAAAAATTATAAATATGATGAGCAGTTTTGTGAACAAATTTCCTGTAATTACAAAAGATTTCGATGCAAATATAGAGTCTATGGATGACTTTTCGGCAAGATTGTTTAAACTAAAGAAAGATGATTTACCAAGATGGGAGAGACGATTTAATGAACTTTTAAAAGAGGGAACTATACGAAATATTATGATTATTCAAGAGGAGTTAAATCAACAAAGTAAAGATATAAAAGAAAAGATCCAAAAGATAAACGACTCTTTAAGAGATATAGAGTATAACGACGGCACATATGTAGAACTTATAGCTGAACAAGGTGCTGATGCTGAGATTAGGGAGTTTAAGCAGGCTTTAAAGAGTGCCACACAAGGCTCTATCCAAGGTGATAATAGTTATGACGAGCAAAAATTCATAGAAATTAAAGAAATTATAGATAGATTTAATGGTAGAGTCGGATATATTGATATAGATAAAAAATGGACAAAAAAAGTAACCGATGTAAGAAATTGGTTTAATTTTGCAGCCACTGAGAGATATGTAAGTGATGGGAGTGAAAAAGAGTATTATGCTCATAGCGGTGGAAAATCCGGTGGGCAAAAAGAGAAACTTGCTTATACAGTTTTAGCTTCATCACTTGCCTATCAGTTTGGAGTAGAACACGACAAAATACAAAGTCGCTCTTTTAGGTTTGTGATGATAGATGAGGCATTTGGAAGAGGAAGTGATGAAAGTACAAGATATGCACTAAGCCTTTTTGAAAAGCTAAAACTACAACTTTTAGTGATAACTCCAAAGCAAAAGATAAATGTAATAGAACCGTTTGTAAAGAGTGTACATTTTGTGGCTAACCCAGACGGCATGAGCTCATCTTTACTTTCCATGAGCATACAAGAGTATCAAAAAAATAAAAAATGATATTTTTCGATATAAAAGAAGTTTTATCAAAAGCGAATAGATTATACACTAGTATGAAGATATTTGACACATTTATGCGAGGTGAAGAAATCTTTCCGCATGTGATTAAGCTCAAAAGAGTAAAACAAAGTGATATACAAAAAAATTATAATACCATTTTAAAAGAGATAAATGAGATTGAAAAATCAGGGTTGAATTTTGAATTTAAAGAATTTGATTTTAAAACTATAGGAAAACAAAAGCTTCCTGTTGAGGTGAGATTTGATAAAATAAACGATTTTTTAAAATTCATAGGCAAGCAGAGTGAATATTCTCTTTTTGTAACTAATTACGAAAAAATTATCAGTAGATATCCAGCTTTAAAAACTCTTTTTATCGCAAGAGCAAATCAAATCATACAAAATCTTGCTGTCTGGGATAAGCTTCTTCAAATTTGCGACTATTTTGTTAAAAATCCAAAACCAAATATCTATATACGAGAACTATCCATACAAGGAATTGATACGAAATTTATAGAAAAAAACAAAACTATTTTGGATATGCTACTTTCGAATATACTAAAGCAGAGTGAATTTGATCACAAGATTACAAAATTTGGTAATTACGGATTTGAGAGAAAATATGGCTTGAAATATCCTTTACCATTAATTAGATTTAGGATTTTAGATGAAGATTTGTATATCAATGGTTTAAGCGATATAACTTTAAATATAGAGGAATTTAAGAAATTAAATTTTACATGTAATAATATTTTTATAGTAGAAAACAAGATTACCACCCTATCATTTCCAAAATTAAAAAACTCAATAGTTATATTCGGAAGCGGCTATAAAGTAGGGGTTTTAAAAGGTATTTTTTGGTTTGCAAATAAAAATATTTACTATTGGGGTGATATAGATAAGGATGGATTTGCTATACTTTCACAAGCAAGAGGATACTTTGGACAAATCAAGTCCTTTTTGATGGATGAAAAAGTTATTGAGCTTTTTTCGCACTTGAGCGTTAAAGATAAAAAAAATCAAAATAAAATAAAAAAACTTGATAATTTGACCAACAGTGAGCAAAAGATTTATAAAATTTTACAAGATGGCTTTAGATTAGAACAAGAGAAGATACCTTTTGGATATGCTCTTGATATATTAACTAATATTAGGAAAAATAAATCAAATACATTCAAGGGATCACTTGCACAGTAATCTCTTCAACCAAATGAGAAAAACTCTCTGACATCGTAGGATGGGCAAATATCATTGAATTTATCTCTTTTATATTTTGTTTTGCATTTAGACAAAGTGCCACCTGATTTATCACTTCAGTAGCATCATAACCCACTATGGAAGCTCCAAGCAGTATTTGTTTATCATTATCCAATAAAAGTTTTACAAAACCGCTGTCATCACCTTTTATTTTAGCCATTCCAAGAGATTTCATAAAAAGTTTTTTTACTACAAACTCTCTACCCTCTTCTTTCAATATTTTTTCATTTTTACCCACACTTCCAACTTGTGGAGTTGTAAATGTAACATTTGGGGTAACACTATGTTTTAATGTTTCAAATCCCAAAATCTCAAAAGCAACTTTTTTCGCTTCATAATATGCTTGATGTGCCAAAGAAGGTGTCGCAATCACATCTCCTATGGCAAAAATATTTTGATTTGTTGTTCTTAAAGATAAATCTACTTTTATGAAATCCCTCTCGTTAAGCTCTACTTTTGCCTCTGCTATATTTAACTCTTTTGTATTTGGAGATCTTCCGATAGAAATCAAAACTTTATCATAGCTAAAAACCTGCAAACCTTTTTTACTCTCAAATTCAACGAAAATTTCATCATTTTTTATCTCATAAGAGATAGCATTAACAGCCGTATCTATCTTTATACCCTGTTTTTTAAACTCTCTTTGAACAGTACTTGATACATCACTATCTTCTAACGGTAGGATAGATGGAGTAAATTCCGCCAAATGCACTTCTGAGCCTACAGCATTGAAAAAATTTGCAAATTCACACCCTATGGCTCCGGCACCTACAATCAATATCCTTTGAGGTATCTTTTCAAGATTGAAAACTTCTTTACTTGATATGATATACTTTTTATCAACTTTAAGTATCGGATGTTCCCTGTGCAACGAACCAGTTGCAATGATAAACCTATCCGCACTTATAACTTCTTTTGTTTCTTTTATCTCTACTTCATTTGGAGAGATAAACCTTGCTTTGGAGTATTTTAAAGTTACTCCTGTTTTTTGCAAGTTGGTTTTTATCCCTTTTCTTAGTATATCAAGTATTGATACAGTTTTTTCTCTCAAAGCAGATATGTCAAGATTATCTATTTTTCCCAAAACACCACAAGTATTAAAATAACTCATTTTCTTTATATATGATGCTGACTCTAAAAAGTTTTTAGTGGGAATGCACCCTTCATTAAGGCAAGTACCGCCAATACCGTTTTCATCTTTTTCTATCAAGCAAACTTTTTTACCATTTTTTGCCAATATTAAAGCTGCTTTATAACCCCCGGGACCTGCTCCTAAAATACATACATCAAATCTTTCCATATTTTATACCTTATGCTGTCAAATATTCATGAGCCATATATGAACTTCTTGTGTAGGGTGAGCTCATAACAAATCTAAACCCTAGTTCTAATGCCAATCTTTTATATCTCTCAAACTGTTCTGGTTTGACATATTCTAAAACTGGTGTATGATGTTTTGAAGGAGCAAGATACTGCCCGATACTCAAAAAATCACATTCAACCCCTCTTAAATCTTTCATAACTTCTACCACTTCACTCTCTTTCTCTCCCAAGCCTAACATAATAGCACTTTTTGTATTTATATCATTATTGGATTCTTTTATAAGTTTTAAAACCCGTAAAGATTTTTTATAGCTTGAACCAAGTCTTACATCATATCTTCTTGGGATTGTTTCTATGTTATGTCCGACTATATTTGCTCCACAATTAGCAACTTTGTTTATCGCTTCTTTGTTTTCATTTAAATCAGGTATCAAAAGCTCTATCTTAAGGGAAATATCAAACTCTTTTAAAGCACTCACACACTTTACAAATTGCGATGCCCCGCCATCAAAAAGATCATCTCTTGTAACACTTGTTATAACTATATTTTTAAGCCCCATTCTCTTACTGGCTTCTACAACTTTTGCTATTTCACTTTCGTCTACGGCTTTAGGCTTACCTCTTGCAACATCACAAAATGTACAAGCTCTTGTACAAACTTGCCCAAGTATCAAAAAAGTAGCTTGTTTTTTACTAAAGCACTCTGATATATTGGGACAACTTGCCTCTTGACAAATTGTGGCAATACCGATATCTTTCAAAAGCTCATCAGTATCTCTCTTTGCTTGAAATGAAACTTTTTTCCTAAGCCACTGTGGTTTTCTTCGTATCATTTTTTTCCTGCTTTGATTTTAATAGATCTTACGCATTATACACTGCAAAAGTGGTTAAAAAGTATCAATCAAGATGTAAACTTTTATGTTTTTACCCGAAGCTCCAAAGCTTTTGACAAAGAGAGCATATCAACATTTTCAAGATTGATGCCTGTTGGAACTCCTTGAGCAATTTTAGTAAATTGCAAGTTAAATTCTTTTATCTTGTCTTCTAAGAAAAATATTATAGCATCATTTGACAATGATGGAGACAAAGCAAATATAACTTCTTCTACTTCATCAGATAAAACTTCTTTCAACTTTTTTATATCTAATGCCTCCAATGATTCCAATACAAAGTATCTTCCGTTAAATTCTGTATTATCCTCTAAAACAAAAATATCTTTGGCATTTTCAACGATACAAAGCTTTTTCTTGTCCCTACTCTCGCTACTGCAAATAGCACATATTTCATCTTCACTTAATGCGCCGCATTTTTCACATCTTCTCACAGATAAAACAGCATCTTCTATGGCATGTGATATTTTAAGTGCTGAAAATGTATCTTTTGTTACCATATGATACGCAAATCTTAATGCTGATTTTTTTCCAACTGTAGGTAGCGTATTTAGTGCATCAACCAAGTTATTAAACTTTTCAAGTCCATATTTTTTCATTGGTCAATTATACACTTTTTTATTTTAAATACAAATTTTGTTTAAACAATTTCAAAAGAAATTTAGAGTATAATGCCGCTTTATCAATCAGTTCTTGCATACTTTTTTATATAAATATTATTTTATTAATGCAAAGAATACAAAAATTAATAATTGGAGCAGATAACTTGGAAATAGATTATTATGAAGTTTTAGAAATTTCAAGGAATGCAGATAATGCCGAAATCAAAAAAGCATACAGAAAACTTGCCTTAAAGTATCATCCAGATAGAAATCAAGGAAATAAAGAAGCCGAAGAACAGTTTAAACTAATCAATGAGGCATATCAAGCACTAAGTGATCCTGAAAAAAGATCTGTTTATGACAGATATGGCAAATCAGGGCTAGACTCCCAAGGTTTCAGCCACTTTAGTGATATGAACAGTGAAGATATCATGGATGATCTTGGTAGTATTTTTGAGTCTGTATTTGGGCAGGGCTTTGGTGGCTTTGGCGGCTCTCGCAAGAGTAATAATGCAAAATATTCTTTAGATATAGAAACAAAAGTTAAATTAGAATTTAACGAAGCTGTTTTTGGCTGCAAAAAAGAGATACACTATAACTACAAAGAACCTTGCAAAACTTGCAATGGCACAGGCTCAAAAGACAAAAAAACTCAAACCTGCAGACATTGTGATGGCAGGGGTCAGGTGTATTATAGGCAAGGTTTTATGACTTATTCTCAAACTTGTGATGCTTGTCATGGTACCGGTAAGATTATAAAAAATAAATGTAAAGATTGTGGAGGTCTTGGGTATATCGATAAAAATGCAACTATAAATGTAGATATACCAGAAGGTGTGGATAACGACAATCAAATAAGAGTTGTAGGCAAAGGGAATATCAATGATGCAGGAGACAGGGGCGATTTGTATGTTAAAGTTATTGTAAAAGAAGATGATCATTTTGTAAGACATAATGATGATATTTATATAGAAGTCCCTGTATTTTTTACTCAAGCTGCTCTTGGTGAAAATATAAAAATACCCACTCTAAGAGGAGAAGACAAGCTAAAACTACCAATCGGCGCTAAAGATAAAGAACAATTCATCTTTAGAGGAAAAGGTGTCAAAAATGTTCATACTAAGAAAGAAGGCAACCTTATAGCGCAGATAAGAGTATCATATCCTAAAAAGCTAAATGATGAGCAGAAAGAATTATTAAAAAAATTACAAGATTCGTTTGGGTATGAAAATGATATGAAAGAAGAACAATTTGAAGGTGTCTTTGAAAAGATTAAAAAATGGTTTAAAAAGTAAAAAAGGAAATAACATGAATTTTAGAAAGATTTTATTGGTAGCGACTGCTATTATATTTATAGGGATTTCATCTCTAAATGCGGCTACAAAACAGGAACATTACACTTTCAAGTTTAAAGATTTAAAAGGTAAAACAATCGTCATGACTACCTCTGCAAAAGGCATCCATTTTAGTAATGTCAAAAATAAAGTAGTATTGTTAGATTTTTTTGGAAACGAATGTCCCCCTTGTCTTATGGAAATGCCCGATCTCATAGCTCTTCAAAAAAAATTCAAAAAAAATTTCCAAATTATTTCTATCCAGGTACAAACAAGAATAAGCGACAATGGTTTAAGAGCCTTTGTTAAAGAAAAAGGTATAAATTACCCGGTAATTAATAATTCAGATACACAAGTATTTAAATTTTCTGATTATATAAGTGCAAAAACAGGCTGGAAAGGGCTTATCCCATTTGCTATAATGTTTAACAAACAAGGTAATGCAGTCAAAATATATCTTGGTTTAAAACAAAAAAGCTTATATGTAAAAGATATAAAAGAATTGATAAAATAGAAGATTACAAGGGGCGACTGTTTTTACAGATCGCCCCAATGTTCTGCTACGGATAATGAGCATTTAATAGGTATATTTAACTTGTAAATATTTTCCATTATATCTCTTGCTCTGTCGGCATATTCTTGAACAAATTCATTTTTAATCTCAAATATCAGCTCATCATGAATTTGAAGCAACATCGCTCCTTTATTTTTATCTAAAGTTTCATCTATCTTATTCATTGCCATTTTAATAAGATCAGCTGTGCTTCCTTGAAAAATTGTATTTGGTGCCTCTCTTAAATAACTTGCTTTTTGCATAGGATTTGCTCTATCAAAATCAAAATATCTTCTTCTTTTTAACAAAGTTTCAACATAGCCCCTATCTTGAACTTGTTTTTCAATAATATTCAAGTATTCTTTCACCGTAGGAAAAGAATCAAAATATCTCTTGATATACTCTTTTGCATCTTTTGATGATACACTTACTGTTTGTGCAAGTTTTCTATATCCCATGCCATAAAGAAGTCCAAAATTTACAGCTTTTGCTATGTGCCGCTTTTCTTTTGCCTTTTCTTTACCAAATATCATCATAGATGTTTCAAAATGTATATCTTTATCATTTAGAAAAGCATTTCTTAGTGCTTCATCATTTGAAAAATGAGCTAAAAGTCTAAGTTCTATCTGCGAGTAATCAATAGAAACAAGTTTATATCCCTCTTTTGCAATAAAACCTTTTCGTATCTCTTTTCCAAGCTCACTTCTAGTTGGAATATTTTGTAAATTTGGATTTTGCGAGCTCAGTCTTCCAGTCGCTGTTCCTGTTTGCATAAATGAAGTGTATATTCTACTATTGATATCACTTTTGGCATATTGCAAAAGCGGCTTTATATATGTAGATTGAAGTTTATAATATTCTCTATATTTCAAAATTATTTCTATCAAGGGATGTTCACCCAAAAGTTCTCTCAAAACTTTCTCATCAGTACTATATCCGGTTTTTGTTTTTTTAACAACTCTTAAATTCAGCTTTTCAAACAAAATCATTCCCAACTGTTTGGTTGAGTTTATATTGAATTCGCTTTGACTCAAGTCATATATCTTTTGAGTTAATGCAGAAAGTTCTTTTTGACTATTTTCCAGTAATTTCTCAAAAAAATTACAATCAAGTTTTATACCTTCATTTTCCATAGATATCAAAGTATTTATAAAAGGATATTCTACTTTGACAGCTTCATCCAATAATGTCTGATTTAAAAGCGATATTAACTTGTTATATAATTTTAAGGTCATCCATGCGTCTTCACCTGCATAAAAACTTGCAAGACTTATCTCAACAGAAGAAAAATTTTCACCTTTTTTTACCATATCTTTAAATTTTTTCATTTTATAGCCAAAATACCTAAAAGCCATATTGTCCAATGATGCACTAAGTTCAGGATTTAAAAGCCATGAAAGTATCATAGTGTCTGCATAAACATTAAATCTTGTAAAATCAAAATTGTGATAAATAACTGCTAAGTCATATTTTATATTTTGTCCAACTATTTTAAATTGCATCAATTTTTGTATTGCTATTTTCGCATCCTTTTTTGATATCTGCTCACCTACTCCAAGATAACTATGTGAAACAGGAACATAATATGCTCCTTCTTCATTGAATGCAAAAGAGAATCCTACTATTTTTGCGATTTTTACATTTAAAGATGTAGTCTCTGTATCAAAAGCAACTATACATTCTTTATCTATTGAATCAATAACTTGAAAAAGTTTCTCTTTAGTATCAAGTAAATTTGCTTCAAATTCTATTTTTTTTTCAGATAATACCTCTTTGATTTGAATATTTGCTCTTTTTAAGACTGCCTTTATGTCATATTTTAGAAGTTCATCTTTGATCTTAAATATAACATCGTCTTGTGGTATTCTAAAATCTTCGATATTGAATTTGCCACTAAAAACATCATATTCAAGTCTAACCAGCTTTTTACTTAAAAATGCTCTATCTTTCCCTTCTTGTAAAAGCTTTTTCATTCTCTCGTTTCTAATATTATCAAGATTTTTATATATATTCTCTACCGTACCAAATTCATCAATAAGTTTTTTAGCCCCTTTTGCTCCTACTCCTTTTACTCCTGGTATATTATCGGCACTGTCCCCTACTAAAGAAAGATAGTCAATTATAAACTTAGGTTTTACCCCAAATTTTAATTTGCATTTTTCTTCATTTATATCTTCTTTTTTTATAGGATCATACAATACAACATTATCATCATCAATGAGTTGATAAAGATCTTTGTCATGACTTACTATTTCAACTCTAAAACCATTTGTTTTTGCTATTTTCGTAACAGATGCCACTATATCATCAGCTTCATATCCAGGCAATTCAAGCTGTTTAAAACCCATCTGTTTTATCCATTTTATTGCTATGGGAAGTTGATCTATCAAGTCTTGAGGCGCAGGAGGTCTGTTTGCTTTGTATTCTTGAAAAATCTCATGCCTGAAACATTTTCCTTTACTATCAAGTGCAAAAAGAATATAACCATCAGGATGTTCTTTTTCAATCGTAGATATAAAATTCATAAACCCTGTTAATAAGCCAGTAGGAAAACCATCTTTATTTCGCAAATGCGGTAAAGCAAAATAATTCCTGAAAAAAAAGCCAAATGTATCGATAATAGTTAATGTTTTCAAAAATTCCCTTCATAATCTTTTTTAATTTCATCTATAGCATCCAAAAATAAATCGATAGACATATTTTCTTTTTTCAATATATTAGAAGCTATAGTTATATTTCTTTGACTAAGCGGCGCATTTAGTGCAACTGCTGTTTTGATAATTTTTAAAATCGCTGAATACTCTTTATACTCTTCAGGAGCATTTTCATAATTATCACTATATTTTATGATATTTACTATAAAGGCTTCAAAACCCCAATGTTCAAATATCTTAGATGTAACTTCAGCTGAGCTTATACCAACATACATTTTTTCAATCATTGAGATATTTATTGTTGATTCAATCTCTGATTTAAATTGAAAAGTTTCATCATTTTTTACTATCTCATCAGCTATGATAATCTTACCTGTTTCTTGTAAAAGAGCAGGCATAAACAAAATATCTGACTTGTTTTTATCTATCTTTTGAAACCATGCTTTTGCCAGTGCTCCTTGCATATTTGAAATCAAAGCGAATTTTTCCGGCTCAACACCATAAGGCTCCATATCAACTTTTAAAAGTTTTTTGATTGATACTATTGCAGCCAACGAATTAATCTCTTTCATTCCAAGAAGTGAAACTGCTTGAGAAACACTTTTTATATCACTTCTAAGACTATATAAAGGAGAATTGACAATTTTCAACAAATTTGCCACAAGCATTGGATCTTTTTCCACTATTTTTGAAAGATCTGCAATAGTTGCATCAGCATCACTGCAAACCATATCAATCTCAATAAATGTTTTTGGCAAAGGCGGTACTGATTTTATCCTATCTATCAAACTTTCAGTCATATTATATCTCCTTCTTCAAATATTTTCCGGTATAACTTTTTGTCTTTTTATAATTGCTTATCAATTCTTCGACATTCCCTGTTGCTATTATTTGTCCACCTTTATCTCCACCTTCATATCCCAAATCGATAATATAATCACTATTTTTAATAATATCCATATTGTGTTCTATAACAATAACACTATTTCCAATACCTACTAAATGGTGTAAGACTTTATTCAATCTGTCTATATCAGCAAAATGGAGTCCTGTCGTAGGCTCATCAAGTATATAAAGAGTGTTTCCTGTACTGTTTTTACCTAATTCTTTGGAAAGTTTTATCCTTTGAGCCTCGCCACCACTAAGAGTAACAGCATTTTGTCCTAATAAAATATATCCAAGACCTACATCTTGCAAAGTTTTTAATTTTTGATAAATCTTAGGTATTGATTTAAAGAATATAGTTGCCTCATCAACACTCATGCTTAGAACATCACTGATATTTTTACCTTTAAACTTTATCTCCAAAGTTTGTGCATTATATCTTTTTCCTTTGCATGAGTCGCATTTTACCATAATATCAGGCAAAAAGTGCATCTCTATCTTAATTTCACCCTCACCTTTGCATTTCTCACACCTTCCGCCTTTTACATTAAATGAAAATCTACCTACTTTATAACCTCGTATCTTGGCTTCTTTAGTAGCTGAAAAAAGTACTCGTATCTCATCCATCACACCGGTATAAGTTGCGGGATTGCTTCTTGGGGTTCGTCCTATCGGACTTTGATCTAAATATATAACTTTATCCAACTGCTCAAGCCCTATACATTC